>CAYNIG010000173.1:0-9382 GCA_964396995.1 uncultured Saprospiraceae bacterium
AGTAAAAACGGACACCAATAATAGTAAAGTAAGATAAATTATTTTTTTCATTATTTATAGATTAAAATTCAAAGTTAAAGACAAATGAATGATACAAAAGGTTGCACACCTGTAAAAATTTATTGCTCCGTCATATCGAGGTTTATTATTTTCAAAACTGTAATGATCACCCCTTCTTGAGTAAAACTGGTCTTGATTTCTTCAGTCAACGCTCTCATTACCTCATCGTATTCTCCATACAGAAAACTGCTCATTTCATTCACTTTCATATGTATCCCTTTTTGTCTATTTATTCTATCAATAAAATCCCGGATGGCAGCACTGTAATTTTTATTCATCGGATACAAGCTGATTTCTACTGAAACAATCATACTATAATTTGATTTTAGAAGTCAGGTAAACCCACAAAAGACAAATAAAACCAATCAATGCCAAGGCTACCCTCAGGCTGGACCAGGATGAAATAAATCCTACTATGACGGGTCCACCTAAAAAAGTAGCAACAGAATAGGTGTTAAGTGATGCCAATCCAACCCCTTTAGCCAAGCCAGGCAACCTTGCGGCTGCTCCATATAAAATTGGGGCCCCACAGGAGACACCCAATCCTACTAATCCAAAAGCAACCACACATATAATGGTGGATGGAAATAGTACAGCAAGGGCAATGCCAAATGCAGCTAATATACCACCGTAAGTCAGCACATTATTAGCACCGTATTTAGGTATCCAATAATCTCCAAAAAATCTTCCCATTGCCATAAAAAATGAGTAGGAAGCCAACCCCCACCCTAATGTATAGGCAGGTGAATGCACTATATCCCGCATGTAGACTGCTGCCCAATCTGACATAGAACCTTCCGTCATATTAGTGCAAAGAGCTATTCCGATCATGATTAATAACGGTCCGTTTGGTATCCCAAACTTTGGCCGTTGAGTAGTCTCCGTACTATGATCATCATCGTGAATCGAAAAGATCGTCTTTTTTGCAACCAGTGCAAGTAATAAAGCGGCCAATGAAACGGTAAGACTTTGGGTAAATGGCTCAAATTGCATTCCTATCATACTACTGGATACTAATGAACCAGTCATTAATCCCAAACTAAATAAGCCGTGGCAGGTAGACATGATGTGCGCTTTATATTGATGTTCTAATGCGGCTGCACAGGTATTCATAGATACATTAGTAAAAGCAATCATAGTACCTGTCATAAACAATCCTAATCCTACCAATAGGACATGGGGAGCCAGTACCGGGAATAAATAAAATACACACATCCCGGTTATTCCCCATAAAGTCATGCGCTGCATCCCATATTTATGGATAAACCAGGTAGAGATTGGATTGGCCATGGCAGCTCCTACCGGCAAACACAATATGATCAGCCCCAAACTGGCATCGTTGAGCAAAAATCGTTCTTTGATTACAGGGATAAGAGTAGCCCAATTCCCAAATAAAATGCCCATTATAAGAAATGCCGCCCCAATAGCCAGGCATTGTTTGTTGAGAATAAATTTTACCAGGTGGGAAATCATCTAATTTACAGCAAAGATGAGAAAGTGCCGGCAGAAAACGGATATTCAATCAGCAGAATATTAACACAGCACTGATTAAAGACTAAAAAATAGTACCGGTAAGGGATTGATTAAAAGTTATTTCCTGGTCGGCCTGAGCTTGAGGTAATCTATAAAATAAATCACTTTCAGGGAGAGATTATTGTTTTGATCAGATTTTAAAACATCCTGGAGGTTCAAAAAATACGTAGTATCACTTTTATCATTTTCAGTAAAAGTATTATTTTTCCACACCAGGTTAAAAAAACTGCCTGGGCCAAACTGCCAGGTATAAACCATATCCACATTAAAAAAATTGACATTGGTATTCTTATTTTCATTAAAACCAGAATTAGGAGTCAATCTTCCGTCCGGCCTCAACGAATAAAAATTTTCATATTTCACCGCACTCTGATAGTGCCTGGCTCTCAGCGTAATCCACATTTTATTTGAAAAGCTGTATTTAGCATCTACTATATTTGAAAAAGTTTTGATATTCCGCTTACCAATAACCGTTGTGCCATCTGATAAAGAAGCTCCAAAGCCAATATTGTTTACATTATTTTCAATATTCAGGTTTAAACTAAGTGAAATCTTTGATGATAATCTATACCTGGGCCCAAAACTCAATTCAGTGATTTTACCATTATAAAAATTAATAAATTTTGCACCAAAGATCTCAGTATAAAAACTAAGTTTTTTCGCTGAATTGGATTCCATCCACATGCCGAGATTTGCCCTGGCGCCGCGATATAAAAATTGACCCGTAGTGCGGGGTTCGTAAAAATCGTTTCTGGAGGGATTATAACCGGTAAACATCCCTATAAAATATAATTTTTTCGTCTGAGTATTAACATTAAAATTAGTAAATGCATTCTGATAGGTTTTGTCAATGCTTCCTATTTTTTGGGCTAGATGAGAAATACCTGTATTGAAGTTGAAATTAATTCTATTGTACCAACCTTTTGGTTTTATAATTCGATAACCCAGGAACAGGTTATTATTAATAAAATTATTAAAGGTAAAATACCCCAGATCATTGTGGCTATATCGATTGTCGCTATATTCATGCGATAACCTGAACGTAATTCTCCCGCTGGTTTTGCCAAATCCCAATGAACCGCTCAAGCCTGGCTTTGTATTTTCTTCATTTACCCAATATTTGCTGATGGCCACTTTCCCATTGAGATTCCAGGTATTTTTTTTATCCGATTGATCGAATAAAAAAGCAGAAACATTGCTGTCATAGTCTCCACCAGATCGCATTACATTAGAATTGAAAAAAGTAATGGAAGAATTATTTTTCATGGTCTGATCCAATACCAACACATTATAATTGGTAAGGGGTGAGGTGAGCTCTTTGCGTGACTCCTCGCTATCTGTATTTTCTATGACGGCATAAGACGGTTTTGTAATGGCATTTAATAATCCAATCCCAAGGCCTGATTGACTTCGGCCTGAAATTTTACTGGCATTAATGAGTTTGGTTTCAGATGGGTTTTTAATGATTTCTTCATTGGTATTAAGGCTTTCACCCGGTCGGTAATAATGCAAGGGTGATCCTCCTATCCGCCTGGAATAAAACAATCCCCCTTTATTAAACAATTCCGTCCCTTCGCTGAAAAAATTTCTGTTTTCATTAAACTTCACTTCGAATGGCGTAAGATTGAGTACACGATTATCACTCTGTACCTGGCCAAAGTCAGGGATCAATATAGCATCTAATGTATATGCCTGGCTGATGCCAAATTTTAAATCAAGGCCTCCATTAATCTGACTTGACCAATCTGATATTTCTTTTGAATTACTTGGAAAATGGTTAGCATAAACAGACATATACGGTGAAAATTGAAGCCTAACCGGAGGTTTTATATCCTTAAGTCCGGTCCAATAACCTTCCTGAGTAAGAAATCCGTTTTTTGTGGGATCAATAGGGTTCCAGGTAAACTGTTCTTCTGTCTTTCTTCGTCTGCGGGTAATATTCATACCCCAATCCTGTGTTTTATCTTTTCCAAAACGAATTGCAGAAAAGGGGATAAACATTTCAAAATCCCAACCCCGGTCATGCATTTTTACGGCACTGTTCCATACAGCATTCCATCCAAAATCTTCACCACCATTATTGCTGTTATTTCCGGGTGACATCTTTGCATCCCATTGTTCCCCAAGCGGGGTTACGAAATACTCAAATCCATTGATGTTATCGCTATAGGTATCGAAAATAATCCCTATATAATCATTTGTTCCAAAGCCATCTCTGCCTTTCAATTCTTTCGATATCATATCAGGTGTGGACTCAAAGCACCTTCCGGCAAAATAAATACCTTCATCATTATACATCAGGTATGTTTCCGTACGTTCATTCTCTTTTTCCTTATCGCCGATCAAAGGTCTGAATTCTACCAGGTCAGTGATAACAGATGCCTGCTTCCATGCTTTATCGGTAATATCTCCATCTATTAAAGGTATTTCTTTACATTTTACGGCGTGAATTTTCAGTGGACCTTCATTGGCAAAAACAGTAATGGCGATCAAAGAAAAAATAGAATTGAATATAAATTTCATCAACGGAAGGATAGAATTGAATTTGTAATACAGGAAGGAGCTCAAAATAAGGTGAATGGTTGCATTCTCAATTAATAATCACCACCTTTATCGTTTTCATAACGGAGTGATTTTGATTCTATTAACAATTTATCAACGTAGATAAATAACATTGAAACATCTACTATATACTCTCACTACGTGAAAAGGTTACCTATATTTACAGTAAAATTTTAAATGAAATGGGTAATTTAGAAAATAAAGTCGCTTTGATCACCGGGGGCAGCAGAGGCATTGGGGAAGCTCTGGTTAGAAAATTTGCATCACTGGGAGCCAGTGTCGCATTTACTTATGCTTCCTCGGCAGAAAAAGCCAATGCCATTGCGGATTCACTTGCACCTGCTAAAATAAAAGCCTACGCTTCAGATGCTTCCTCTTTTACACAGGCGGAAGAATTAATAAAAAGGGTCATAGCCGACTTTGGTAAAATTGACATTCTCATTAATAATGCCGGCATCACCAAAGACACACTGATGCTTCGTATGACCGAGGAGCAATGGGACGATGTAATTCGAATCAACCTGAAATCTGCATTTAATCTCACTAAACATGCTTTAAAGCCGATGCTCTCTGCAAGGCAGGGGACTATAATAAATATGACATCAGTAGTGGGTTGCTTTGGTAATGCCGGGCAGGCAAACTATGCTGCATCCAAAGCCGGTATGATAGGCTTTACTAAATCCATTGCAAAAGAAATCGGCAGCCGAAATATAAGATGCAATGCTATTGCTCCGGGATTTATCGAAACGGACATGACACATACACTGGATGAAAAAACAAAAGAGGCTTATTTTTCTAACCTGGCCATCAAACGATTTGGATCTGCCGAAGAAGTGGCCGATTTGGCCGCATTTTTAGCTTCTGATCAGTCCCGATACATTACAGGACAGGTAATCAGTATATGCGGGGGATTGAATATGTAATCTCAAATTAATCGCTTTGCATGAGTATGCACTTCATTCGGGCATCTTTACTCTTTGTTGTCATGATCTGTGCATGTCATGTAACCAAACGAATGAAAATAAATGTTCCTGATTTGCCTGTTTTGGAAACGAGGGATAATACAAATCGCATGGGATCAGGAATAACCGGTGAAAAAAACTTCTATACCATTGATACGGCCCATCCGGATCATACTCCTCCCCGCAATTTAAGAGTCAATTTTCACTTCGTCAACACCACAGATAGTCTCCATAACTTTAAGGAAGACAGTGGTAAAATATTTGTTTATAAACTTTTGCACGTGATGCAAATATTGTTTACTAAAAACGATAAAATGAAATTTCCAAAAGGAAATGACATACCGGTAATTCCGGTAAATATTAAATATGTACTGGCTACTCAAAATGGCGACGACGGCATTTATTTTCACTATGATGACGATTTGGTTTTCTACAATCACATGGGGCCAGGCAGAAATAACAGCGACTATACCGTAATAGAAAAGTATGGAATAGGAGTGGATAGCATTATTAATATTTTCATACTGCCCCACCACCCCGATAGTGTAAAATCCAGGAGCTATCAGTCAGGCTGTGTTGGAATTGCGTTAGGTAATGCTGTAAAAATAGCAGGTATATATGAAAAAGGATTTAATGAATGGAATATTCGGGGCACTTTTAATCATGAAGTGGGACATATCCTGGGACTATATCATGCCTGGACCGACGATGGTTGTGATGATACTCCAATGCACAAAAATGATTGTTGGGCTGATGCCTCACCGGGGTGTGATGGCCGGGCCTCCAATAATATGATGGACTATAATGCCTGGCAATCTGCCCTTACTCCTTGTCAGTTGGATATAATGCATACCAATTTGTCAAATCTCACTCATTCCAATCGGAACCTCCTTCTTAAATCATGGTGCAGATTGGATCAATATAAAAAAATTATTATTTCCGATTCGATAGTTTGGACCAATGATCGTGATCTGGAAACCAATATTGAAATTTTACCTGGTGCAAAATTAAAAATAAAATGCAGGGTTTCTATGCCGCCGGGCAGTAGTATAAAAGTGCACCCCGGAGGAAAATTAATTTTGGAGAGTTGCACCTTGCATAATGACTGCGGCAAGTCTTGGAATGGAATCGAAGTATTGAAAAAAGGAAAAGCTGCAGGTGAGGTAATTAAAATGAAAGAAGTGGTAGTAAAGAATATTGAATCTTTCGAATGAGTCTACAAAATAAAATCTTGAAGTTTCATTTAGCATTTAATATTTAGGTGTAAAAACGGGTAGTCTCGTCCAATTCCTTTCGCTTAATATCGGGAACCACCGCACCATCAGCCGGATAGCCTACCGGTATCAACAAAAATGGACTTTCGTTCTCAGGCCGGCATAAGATTTTTTTCAAAAAATTCATAGGACTGGGCGTGTGAGTCAAGGCTACTAAGCCTGCATTATGTATAGCAATTAATAAAAAACCACATGCAATCCCTACTGATTCCGAGACATAATAATTTTTACTTTTCCCGTTACCATCAAGGTCGTAAGCTTTTTTAAATACTACTATCAACCAGGGTGCAATGGTCAGAAATTCTTTTACCTCGTTGGTGCCTAATGGTGCCAAATCCCTGAGCCATTCCGCAGACATGCGGCCATGATAGTTTTCATACTCTTCCTCTTCAGCAGCTTGCCGGATGCTTTGTTTTAAATCAAAGTTTGAAATAGCGCAAAAAGTCCAAGGTTGCTTATTTGCTCCGGATGGTGCTGTCGAGGCTGCCTTCAGGATATTTTCTATTACCTCTTTATCTACCGGTTTATCAGAAAAATCGCGCACCGATCTCCTGGTGTTGATCCAATTATAAAATTCTTCAGATGCTTTTCGCATTTCTTCCGGCTTTTTGGAATTGGAATACAGGAACTTTATAAATCGATCCATAGATTACAAATCGCCACCTTGAGGTCTGATAATCAAATCTTCTACTACAGCTTGTTTGCTGAGCTGACTGCATTCCCATATCAGATGAGCAATATCCTCCGGTTTTATCATATCATCGGGTGTAAATCCGGACCCTTGCCAACTTTCAGTCCATACAGCACCGGGTAAAACGGCAGTTACTTTAATGTTGGTTTTTTTGAGGTCTTCTCTAAGGCATTTGGTGAAGCCGTACAAGGCAAATTTTGATATCGTGTAGGCTCCACCACCCGGATAAGCTGCCATACTGGCTATAGAGCACATATTAAATACATGCCCGGAACCATTTTGTTTTAACAATGGAATAAGCAACCTGGTAAAACGGTATGCGCTATATAAATTGGTTTCGATTTGCAAGGGGAGACTTTTTTCGTCTTCTGTGATTACCGAACCAGGTAAAAAAGTACCGGCATTATTTATCAAAATATCACAAGTATGCCATTTATTCTTTACCTCGTCACTCCATAGTGTAATTTCCTTTGGATTGGTTACATCACAAGTATTGGCTATGAATTCCTGGTCGGGATACTTTTTAAGAATTTCATTTTTAAGCAGTACCAAATCGGATGAATTCCGGGCGCAAGTTGCAATGTCGTAGCCCATTTCAGCAAATTTTAAAATAATGGCCCTGCCTATTCCTTTTGTTCCACCGGTAACTATTATTCGTTTTCCCATTAGAGAGTAGCAAGGTAAGAAGATATCTAAAAAAACATGGTTATCTTTGCATTCTTTCCTTTTATGGGTTTACTCGAAGATTTAGGCAGATATATTTTACTTATTAAACATGGTTTGGTCAGGCCCCCAAACTGGCGTATGTATGGTAAAGAGCTGGTAAGGCAAATGTACGACATAGGCAATGGTTCCATCATGATTATCGGCATCATTGCCATATTCATCGGAGCAGTTACCGCAGTTCAGTTTTTATATCAATTGGACAATACTTTAATACCCACCTGGTACATTGGTTATATTGTAAGGGATTCAACTATTATTGAGCTTGCACCCACCATCACCTGCCTTGTATTAGCCGGCAAAGTGGGTTCTAACATGGCTTCAGAAGTGGGTGGCATGCGACAAAAAGAGCATATAGATGCAATGGAGGTAATGGGAGTGAACACACCTTCATACCTTATTTTGCCTAAAATTGTTGCAGCTATTTTGGTGATTCCATTATTAGTGATCATTGCCGCTTTTGTGAGCATTATTGGAGGCTATTTTGCAAGTGTGGGCGGCGGATTTATGAATACACAGGAATATGTACGGGGACTGAGAGCTTTTTTTATTCCCTATAATCTTTGGATGATGCTGGTAAAAGCCGTGGTCTTTGCATTCATACTTACTTCCGTGTCTACATACCAGGGTTATTTTGTAAAAGGAGGCAGTATAGAATTAGGCAAAGCGAGCACCAATGCAGTGGTGATCAGCAATATTCTCATATTGATAGCCGATTACCTCATCGCTTTATTATTCACTACATGATCATAGCACAAAATCTGATAAAATCATTTGGAGATCAGAGAGTAATCAAAGATATCAGCATTACTTTTCATAAAGGGAAAACCAACCTGGTTATTGGCAGATCCGGTAGCGGCAAAACAGTTTTGCTCAAAATGCTGGTAGGCTTGATGAAACCAGATTCGGGTAAGATCCTGTATGACGGTGAGGATTTTACCGAACTTGATAAAAAAGAATTGCTCGCTCTACGTATGAAAGTGGGCATGCTTTTCCAGGGTTCAGCTCTGTTTGATTCGATGACTGTAGAAGAAAATATTCGGTTTCCTATGGATATGTTTACGCACAGTACCAGGCTTGAAAAACAAAAAAGAGTGGATTATTGTCTCGAAAGAGTGGGCCTCGCAGGAAATAATAAAAAATACCCAAGTGAAGTAAGTGGGGGTATGCAGAAAAGAGTCGGAATTGCTCGCGCCATAGTACTAAATCCGATGTATTTATTTTGTGATGAACCCAATTCTGGACTGGATCCTAAAACGGCTTTGTTGATAGATGATTTAATTCATAGTATTACAGTTGAAAACGATATCACCACCATCATCAATACCCATGATATGAACTCAGTCATGGAAATAGGAGAATCTGTTTCGTTTTTAAATAATGGCCAATTAGCTTGGCAGGGAACAAAGACAGAAATATTAAAAAGCAGAAATGAAGATTTGCATGATTTTATATTTGCTTCTCCTTTCCTGCAAAAACTATTGGATGAAGCCAATATGACGCCTGGAGATATGAATAATTAAATAAAAAAGCCCAGACTTGATTAACAAATCCGGGCAGAAGACTAAGGTCTCAAA
>CAYNIG010000173.1:9482-10654 GCA_964396995.1 uncultured Saprospiraceae bacterium
AATAAAAAAGCCCAGACTTGATTAACAAATCCGGGCAGAAGACTAAGGTCTCAAAATAAGAAAACTACTTCTTTATAACGATTATTGATTCTATTACGATGTCAATAAAGGTATGTTATACTTAAAAATCAACTCTTTAGCTGATACAAAAAATGCAAATAAAATTTTGCTATTTACAATTCGGCATTTTAAATATAACAAAAATATTGCCAATCTCAGTTTCACCTTAACATTCTTTTACATATATTTTTTGCCTTAATTTTTAATTTATTATATATCAATAATCTATAAGTTAAGAAATGTATTAATGTATTTTCCAAAAAAATTCAATTTCTTAATATGAAAAAAATAATTAATATGAAGTTAGGCTTGAACTTAAAGTAAATTATCAATAAATCTCATTAATTAAATCAGTATCAATGAAATAATTACTCTGGTTTTAAAACCCCTGAAAATATAGATTTGAGATTCATCTTACTACTTACCAACAGAATTCCCATTATTACCAGGAGGGTACCCATTAATTGGAAAAAATCCATTTTCTCTTCCAGGAAAAAATACGCTAAAATAATAGTACTTACGGGTCCAATGGCAGATACAATTGCCGCATTACTAGCGCCTACTCTTTTGATTCCAGAAGAAACCAAAAAATTAGGTACCACTGTTGCTATTAGGCCCAAAAGTAAACCAAATACAACCATACGACTATCTATTTCCGAAATACTGTGTTTCCCAGCAAATGCATAATGAACAAATACTCCCACGGTGGATGCAATCAATGCGAATGGGGTATATACCATCACCGGCACATGTTTTAGCAATCTGCCTGTACCCACTATATAACCGGCATAGGTAATGGAGCATAGAAAAACAAGGATACTTCCAAGAAATAAATGGTTCATGTGTATATCCATATTTACCTCATGATAAAAGGAGATAAACAATCCCAAATAACACAATCCCAAGGCCCATTTTTGTATGGAAGTAATTTTTTCTTTGAATAAAAAAGCATTCATTAGTACTGTGAAAGATGGGTACAAAAATAAAATCAGCCTTTCCATTCCGGCAGTAATGTATTGCAATCCCATAAAATCAAGCAAGCTGCTTACATAATATCCCAGCAGCCCCATGGCGATGATATACAACCAATGCTTCTTTTCAGGTAATGCAGC
>CAYNIG010000174.1:0-10643 GCA_964396995.1 uncultured Saprospiraceae bacterium
TCCATTCATTGGCATCAGCATATCGGGCTGCTTCTTCAAATTTTTCAGCGGAGCTTCCTTTTACCTTTTTAAAATAGGTGCGCGCAACATTTATATAGGTGGGGGCGATGCGTGTACCATATTTATTTCCCAGGTTTTTGGCGATATTTCGTACCATGGTTACTGAATTTTCGATATTGTCTACAGCTGCCTTAGCAGTAGCTTGTCCATAGGATGTTTTTTCATTTGTGTCGCTATCCTGGTATTCATCTATTATCATTTTATTTTTTCTGTCGTAAAATCGCCAACCTAATTGTACCCGGCCATTTTTTTTGCCATCATAAACTATTTTGTTTGTTTCTATACCATCTTTATTTTTTTCTTTTACTGCACGGGACAAGCTGGATGAAGTAACATCCGAATCAAACATTTCTATTGCCACTATGGCATCGGTATTGTATTTATCGCATAAATCCTGGACTTCATACCATGACATGGGGGTCATCATTGATCTGCCTCCCCGGGAACCTAACAGTTCTACACCCGGGGCCATGGTCTGGAATCTGGGAGTTTTGGTTAAAGCTGATGAAAGGGCATCCATTGCATTCCTTCTGCCGGTTTGATCCTGGTTTAATTCTTCGCCGGAGAAAACACTTTCCAGGTTTCGAAGCCAGCCGCCGGATGGTTTGCTGCGATCTACAAGCAAAATTTTATTTATGTGTTCTGGCACTATGATTTGGGCGGGTTGCAGAACCTGGATATGAGCTGCCGGTTTACAAGAGAATAAGGTTCCTAAAATTACTAATAAGCATAAGAGGTTTGAATGGAATTTATTCATTGCGAATTATTTAACGGCAAAAATAGAAACTATTGTGGGAAAACATCCGGTAGAATGCGGCTAAATCCGGGAAACTTACTATGTTGGCTTACCCTCGGCTGAAGCCGTCAGTATCCTGGTAAAAAGTGGCAAAAGTTTTAAGTATATAGACCGATACACTAATCATTTATTATTGCAGCTAAAGGCGGGAAACTTGTTTTGTTAGTTACCATCAGGCAATAGCTTGCTGGTAACTATTTTAAAATAGGTCAATGAACTTGTGTCAAATAACCAACCTACCTCTTTTCCGGATACACCAGATTTGATCCAATTTCTTAATTTTAATACCCACAACTCTTTTATTCTTATGAAAAGAAAATATATACTCCTGTTGTTATTAATTTATTTTAATACTGTTTCGGGTCAAGACCTTTATAATTTGTCGCAGATAAAACCCGGAAGATCGAAATCAGTCACTTCTGTTGATACCGTAGCAGAGGGAAATGCAGACAGAATCAGATATATATATGCAGGCGAGACGCGCACCCTGGCAGATATAAAAGGACCGGGCGCCATAAATCATATCTGGCTTACCTTTAATGAAGCCAGGCCTAATTGGTTGGAAGCAGGAGGATCTGCTGGTCCGGGAGAATTGGTTATAAGAATGTACTGGGACGAAGCAAAGGAACCTGCAGTAGAAGCGCCGTTGGGTGATTTTTTTGGGGCAGGTTTTGGCGAAAGACATGAATTGCGATCACTTCCTGTAATGGTGGAAGGTGGTGACGGATACAATTGTTATTGGCGAATGCCGTTTTTTAAGCGAGCAAAAATCACGATTACTAATGAGAGCAAGAAAAACTGTCGAAGTTTTTATTATCATATAGATTATACCGAAGAAAGATTGTCCCCTCAAACTCCTTACTTCTGTGCGCAATATAAAAATGAATTTCCCGAGAAGACCGGAAAAGACTATTTGATATTGGATGCGCAGGGTATGGGACATTACATTGGCACGGTAATGTCTGTACGATCCCGCAGTCCATTTTGGTTTGGTGAAGGTGATGCAAAGTTTTATATCGATGGTGAGAAGAAAGCATCATCCATTGGAACCGGTACGGAAGATTATTTTTTAATGGCCTGGGGGTTAAACGAAGCTCAGTATCCTTACTTTGGGTGTACTTATATGAGCAGTGATTTTGAGGATCTGGGTACCCAATATTGTTTGTACAGATGGCATATTGCAGACCCTGTCCGATTTACCCAATCCCTGAGATTCGAAATCGAACATACCGGATGGATCAGTGAAGATGAAACAGAAAGTGGTAAAATAGAGCCTCACGTAGAAAGAGAAGATGATATAGCGACTGTGGCATTTTGGTACCAGGTTGGCCAACCCAAGCGATATACTTCTATTCCTCCCCTTTCTGAGCGGATATTACCTGATTTAGATAAAACAATAGAAGCTTCCAAATTTAAGCCTTCAGCAAGACACACTCCAGGAGTATTAGAATTACAAAAAGGGTACGATTGGACAGGAGATGGTCAGCTGTTGTTTCTCCCTTCCAGTGATGAACCTGTTGTGGAGATAGATTTTGAGATCACTAAAGAAGAATATCGCGGCTTATTCCTTAGGTTTACCTATGCCCGTGACTATGGTATATATCGTATATTTCTGGATGGTAAAAACATTAAACAACCTGAAGATTATATGGCAAATCCGAAGCTACAGGATTTTGATTTTTATTCAGAAAACACGAAAGTAAAGGATACTTATCTGGGTAGCCATAGCTTGGCTATTGGAAAACATACAATCAAACTGCAATGTGTAGGCAAAAATCCAAACTCAAAAGGAAATTATCTTGGAATTGATTCGATCCGATTGAGGGAGCGTTGGATGAAAAAGAGAAAATTGTTAGGGGCGAGCCCGCTTATCAGAGGTTGATGGGCAAAATCAAAAAAAATTTACTGAATTTGATTGATCCATTGAATCATGTAATCCCAGACCTGGATTTTGTCAATATCGTTATGGATTTCATGTAACCTATTTGGCCAGAATTTTAATATCACTTTTTTGGTGAAAATTTCCTGCAACAGTTTTGTTCCGGATGGATAACAAATTTTATCATTTTCCCCATGCATGAGCAATACAGGGAAATTATTTTCTATTTTATATTGCAATAAACTCTTTGCATTTTTTAGAATTATTGCCCCTGCTCCCAGGCTCACCCTATCGTGTACTAACGGATCGGCTTTATACATTTCCACTATTTTTTGATCCGTGCAGAGTGATTGCAGGTTTAGACCATTTGGGATAACCCTGTTTTTGATAAAAGATGGTCCCGATAAAACAGCATTGATCAAAAATAAGGGTAAGTCTTTTGGAGTCTTTATTGCAGCCCCTGTAAGGATAAGCCCATTTATTTTTGGCCTTTTATTTATCACATACCCTGCTGCAATATTGCCTCCCATGGAATGGCCGTACAAAACAAGAGGTAATCCTTTATATTTTGAAAAAACAATGTCAACTAATTTATCAATTATTTCATAATGATCTTCGATTGAATTCCATATGCCCCGGGGGCCTTCTGATCTACCATGTCCTTTAAGGTCAGCAGACAAGCAAACCATTTTTTTCGAATTGAAATAATTAAATTGTTCATCATATCTTCGAATGTGCTCGCCCAATCCGTGAATCAATATCACTACGGCTTTTGGGTGGTCACAAGCCCACTCCGCAATATATGTTTTTCTGCTGTTGGATATTATTTGATAATAATCTGATAAAGCCATACTACGATTGAATTCAGAATGCAAAATTAGATTATTTTATGCAAGAGTGACTTTCTCCATTCCATAAAACCAAGAATACAAAGGCAAAGAAAAATAGCATATAAGCCAGAGGTGACATACAAGGATTTGAGATAATAAATCGTAATGGCAACAATATCAACTATGATCCAGATGATCCAGTTTTCCAGTTTCTTAAGGGCGATTAAATATTGTGCACACAGACTGGCCATGAGTATAAAGGCATCTGCAAAAGCAAAATCCGCATTGGTATTCCTTTTTATCAGGTAGCCCCATATGACGAATCCGATAACGATCAGTATCAAATAAATTATTCTTTCAGCCGTACTCAGTACCGATACTTTTAAATTGGCAGCGGCCAATGCATTCTTTTTATTTGTCCATTTATACCACCCAAAAATATTTAATAAGACATAGATGATGTGCAACACGACATCTGAGTACAAAAGGTTATGATAAAAAATAAAAGCATACAGGAAGACGGAAAGCAGACCAAAGGGCCATGACCACACAGTTTGCCTGGTCAGTAAAAATACATTTATAAGCCCGGCCAGTGCGGCTATCCATTCTAATCCTGAAATTAATTGAGCATTCAAGGAAGTGAAGGTAAGGCATTATCCAGATAGGTTCAATGCAAGTTACTTTGTGGGAAAACCCTCATAATTTTGAGAACATAACCGTTTTTACAATTTGATTTTTAGATATGAAACTGATGAGATATTGACCTGAAATAATGGCTTCAAGATTTATCCGGTCTCCGGTATTTTTTTGCTGTTTTATTATTTTGCCTGTAAGATCCTGGATTATGACCTGATCTGTAATGTCCATCAGGTCTCGGGAAAATTTCAAATAGTTCGCTGTGGGATTGGGATAGATAGTAATCCCATTAAATTCATGCGTAAAATACAAAATATTTGATTTCACCATTTTCCCTGAAATCTCTAAGGCAAGTAATTGATATTTGGAAGCTTGGTTGCCTCTGGCGAAATCTTTAAATTGTACATTGCTTTGGGGCAGAGATTTTGCAAAAAGAATACAATCCAACGTTTCAAATTCCTGTTTTGAATCTGACCATTTGGTGAGGCAAACTTTAGTGTTGACTTCTATGTCCTGCAACGTTCCATGTACCTCTATATAGTCGGAAAATTTATTTATGCTTGTTTTTGTCCAATGCAATGGCAATCCGACTGAAGCAAATTCATAAGCACCAGCATCGGGATTAGTACCGGACACACGATTGTTATTGGCCAGGTCAGATAGGATGCTGGGGTTGGAGATAGAGGTTCCAAAATTAATTGCTTTGGATCCCGATTTTAAGGTAAGGTTACCTGTAGAGTAATTCGTAAATAAATTTGCCAGCGATGGGCTAAAATAAGAATGTTGATCCAATCCCAGGGCTTTCCATCCGGTTGAATCCAATATCGAATTTCCATCAGTAGTGGTAAATCTGTTGGTGAGAATATTATAATCTGAAATCAATCCGGAGAGTGAAGCCGGATCGGCGTTGATAGAACCGCGGAAACTATGTTGATTGATGATGATATTGTTTTTTATAGTTGCATTAGCAGCTCCATTGATCAATAAAATAGCCCATCGGCTATTGGTAGCCTGAACAATCGTATTGTGAAATATTTTTGCCCCTGTTGAAGGCCCACCTCCATCGATTTGATAGAGTGCTATACCGGTCGCATTATTTTCATAGATCAGGTTATTATAAATTAATGCGTTTTGATTTCCATCCATATTGATAGCAGATCCGCCACCGAGGCCATTATTGTAAATGATATTATTATATACTTGAGGTGAATGATTGATACCATCACCACCTTGTGAAATATCCCCATTAAAATGAAGACCTGCGGCTCTATTGTGATGAGAAACATTATTTCTTATAACGGCATTATCAGAACTGTTGGACACATAAATACCATGCTCCAAAGCAGAAAAAGCACACTCGTTATACTCGGCTGTAAAAAAATCGGTAAAACCGGTGAAAATGCCCCATCGCTGATTATTGGTGCAAACCGTATTGCTTACCGTGATGTGATCTGAAAGTACGGCTCTGATCCCGGCCCGGGGTTGATTGATCACTCTGAATCCTTTGATAACGATCCAATCCGCATTTTCGATATTTATACCATCAGGGGTAACGCTGTTTCGTCTGTTGATAATTACGTTTTGGGAGTTCGCGATGAATACAATGGGCTGTACAGCTGTTCCTGATCTTCTCAGGTCAAAGCCAATGTAAGTACTATCGGAAACAAATACGGTGTCACCGGGATTTACGGTATTTGCTGCTTTCTGAAGCGTACGCCAGGCAGTCAAAGGGCTGGTTCCTGCATTCGCATTATTACCGGCAGGAGAAACATACAATCTAGTGGCATTTAAAAAACAGGTACACAAGATATAAAATGGCAAAAGCTTATATCTCATGTCTACTGAACGAATTGGGATTGAGGCTTAGTATGTATTCTTTCCCTATCTGTCTCGTCAGGTTTAAAAACCCAATCGTTAATATTCACCTATTTTTGCATTTTACATGAGCGGATCTAACAGGCAGACATCAGAGACCAAACCCAAAATGAATTGGGAGCGATTTAAATCTTCGCTATTTGTATTTAAATACATCAAACCTTATAAATGGAGCTTTATCATAGGCCTCATTTTATTATTTCTAAGTAGCCTGATGTTTTTTACTTTAGTGCCCCTGGGAGGTAAAATGTTGGATATTGCCATGGGCGAATCCAAATTGGGAATCAGCCTTGGCCAGGCGGGCATGATCCTGATAGTGTTACTGATTGTACAGGGGGTGATATCCTATTTTAGGATTTTGATGTTCGCCAATGTAAGTGAAAAAGCAATTTCGGATCTTAGAAAAGAGCTGTACCAGCACCTGCTTTCGTTGCCCTTTTCTTTTTATGAAAAATCGAGGGTCGGGGAATTAAGCAGCCGGATTTCTGGTGATGCCGATCAATTGTATAATGCATTTAATATTACCTTAGCAGAGTTTATAAGACAAATCATTGTCTTATTAGGCGGGGTAATTTATTTACTGGTGGTCAGCACGAGGCTATCTCTTGTTATGCTGGCAGTGTTTCCAGTGATTGTGATTGGCGCCATGATATTCGGTAAATACATTCGAAAAGAAAGCAAACAGAGACAAGAGGCATTGGCCAATACCAATACCATCGTGGACGAAACTATGCAGGCTATTTTTGCTGTGAAATCTTTTTCCAATGAAGAATACGAATATAAACGGTATGAGACTAAAATCGATCAACTGGTTCACATTGCTCTTCGGCTTTCCAAATTCCGATCTTTGTTTGGCACCTATATTATTGTAGCTTTATTCGGAGCCTTGTTTTTTATTATCTGGACCGGAATAAACTATGTACAACAAAAAATCATGACTCCGGGTGACCTGGTAAATGTATTCACGCTGACTTCAACAGTAGGGATATCTATTGTAAGCCTGGGGAATTTTTATACCCAATTGATGTCGGTGATAGGTGGTACAGAGAGGATCCAGGAATTATTAGCCCATCAGCCGGAAATTATTTTTAATCAGGCAGGTCACCCAATTCAAGCCCCGATTTCAGCTGAAGTTGCTTTTGATAATGTGGTATTTCATTATCCCAGCAGACCGGATATACAGGTATTAAAAAAAATAAATTTCACCATAAAAGCCGGACAAAAAGTTGCATTTGTGGGATCCAGTGGTGTAGGAAAATCAACTATAGCTCAGTTATTATTGCGGTTTTACGATATTCAATCCGGAGAAATTACCGTGGGTCAGAAGAATATTAAATCTTATCCTATTACTGATTACAGATCATTTTTTGGTATAGTGCCACAGGAGGTCATGTTGTTCGGTGGTACCATACGTGAAAATATCTTATATGGAAAGCCATTAGCCTCAGATGCCGAAGTAATCGAAGCTGCCAGGCAATCCAATAGTTGGGACTTTATCTCCGGATTTCCAGAAGGCATGGAAACCATAGTCGGTGAGCGTGGGATCAAGTTGAGCGGTGGGCAGAAACAACGGATTGCCATAGCCAGAGCCTTATTAAAAAATCCTTCCATCCTGATATTAGATGAAGCCACCTCTGCACTGGATGCAGAATCAGAACAAGTGGTGCAACAAGCATTAAAGATTTTAATGGAGGGCCGTACCTCGATCATTATTGCACACAGACTTGCTACTATTCGCGATGTAGATTGTATCTATGTATTGGAAGATGGCAAGATAGTAGAGCAGGGTACTCACGATCAACTTTCCAATACAAATGGTGCATACAGCCGGCTGGCCCGGTTACAATTTGATTCTAATAAAGAATTGGCTAGTGCGGGTGAAGCAGTACCTTTATCACAATAATTAAATGAAGATAGAGTCTCACGTATCCCTCAAGCCCTATACTACATTTGGGGTAGATCAATATGCAGCCAGATTTGCTAAAATCAGCACCAAAGACGATTTTTTAGAGCTTATTCAAAATGAGCATCATCCGGTGATCCTTGGTGGTGGTAGTAACGTGTTGCTGACTAAAGATATAGACACACTGGTAATCAAAAATGAAATCAAAGGCTTTAGACTGTTAGTGGCAACAGATAAACATGTGTTGGTAAAAATACATGGGGGTGAAAACTGGCATGAATCTGTGGTCAAAGCTATTCAAAGTGGATGGGCTGGTATAGAAAATCTTTCTTTGATTCCAGGTACAGTTGGAGCTGCCCCAATTCAAAATATAGGAGCATACGGCGTAGAGATTAAAGATGTATTAGTAGAAGTAGAAGTGATCGAGTTGATTACCGGCAAGGTCCTAACGATTACCAACGAATCGTGTCAATTTGGATATCGCGACAGTATATTTAAAAAAAATGCGTTCAAGAATAGGTATTTTGTATTGTCCATTATACTTAAACTCTCAAAAGAAGGCAAACCAAATACATCTTATGGTGAAATAGAAAAGAACCTGTTAGAAAAAGGAATCCTACATCCTACAATAAAAGATCTTCATGAGACGGTAATTCATATCCGTACCAATAAATTACCTGACCCCTCTGTCATAGGCAATGCAGGATCTTTTTTTAAAAATCCTGTTGTAGATCTCAATGTATATGAAAGATTAAAATCAAATTATACAAACGGACCTGCCTATAAAATAAATGATCATTCATATAAAATACCGGCAGGTTGGCTGATAGATCAATGTGGTTGGAAAGGGAAAAAAATCGGGAATGTGGGATGTTATGAAAAACAGGCGCTCGTAATAGTCAATCATGGCGGAGCCAGTGGATCTGAGATCTGGAATTTTGCTCAGTTGGTTCAGAAAGATGTGATGGATAAATTTGGGATAGAGATAGAGCCGGAGATTAATGTTTGGTAAAAGGGGAATCATGTAATACGTACAATGTACAATGTGCCACGTACCACGTACAAGGTTGCATGTACCAGGTATCACATAACACGTACTACCTGCCATGTACAATCTATACTGTGTCTATGGAGGAACTGAGTATGTATTTTGGTATAAGGTCAAAGGATACCTTGAAAATTTACAATATTTTGATTTATTGTTTTTGAATGATTTATAATGGGAATATATATCCAAGACCAATTGCAAAATAATTTTCTCCAGCAATTTTATTCCAGGATGGAGTCACCTGGAATTTATTCATCAATGCAGTCACTTGAACTCGACTTCCCCAATGATCGTAACTATGGGATGAATTGGATCCTTTACTCGTATTGTAATAATATCCTAAACTTGCCCCAGGAATAATAAGTATTTTGGAAGATAGACTAAATTTTTTATAGATGGAAGAGGAAATAATTGAAGTATTAATTTGAAAATGGCTTCCTTTATATTTATTAATACTATACGAACCGTCCAGTGACAGGCTAAACGGTAGGCCCTCGGTATCTTCTTTTAGCAGCATATAACTTGCAGTTGCACCATAACCATTGAATTTAGAAAAAATAGTTTGTGAATATAAGCCAAGGGCTCCGATGGTCAGTCTTCCCTTTATTGTAAAACCTGGAGTAAGTATAAATGTATTTTGCCGGCCGGGATTATAGTATTGCATGGCAATATGAGGGCCAGATTGATTGGGCTGGAATAGATAGTTTTGGGAAAATATAGAACCTATCCCAAACAGAAATGTTGTAAATAATATTAAAAGACTTTGCATGGCATATTAAATTTGTTTATGCAGGAAACACTATTCCAATAGCAATTGCAAAATAATTATCACTGATCGTTTTATTGGCTGATGCGGTGACCTGAATTTTAGAATATATTGCCGAGACTTGGTATACACGGCCCCAATAGTTAGTTTTATGAGTCAATACCGAAGATTTTGTTGTGTAAAAATCTTTAGTAAATCGGATGCCTGGTATAAGGGATAATTTTTCAGAAAGATTGATACGTTTGTAAATGGAAGGTCCGACTTGTATAGTGTTGAAACGGGCTTTCATTGTTCTATATTTTCCAAATGAATAAATGCCATCTATTGACAAGCTGAAAGGAAGTCTTCAGACACCTTCCTTTAGTATCATGTACCCGGCATTGGCGCCGAATATTTTATTATCTAATTCAAAATCATAAGTAAATGATCCTATCAGTCCGACTGTCAGTCGGCTATTATATGTGTATCCAGGATTAAGTACAAACGTATTTCTAAAAGGGTTATAGTATTGGACAGTAAAGTGTGGGCCGGACTGATTTGGTTTGAATAGATAGTTTTGGCCGAGAATAGAATTAAGACCACATATTAGAAATCCGAAAAAAATAGGTATGGTTTTCATAGATTAAAAGTAAATTATATTCAATTAAAACTTGGTTATCGAAGAATTAAATTTTGGAAAATTAGAACTTAGGTTCCTAATACCTAGTGTTTTAAATATTGCCAACGATTTAGTCAAGTTCATTTAGTTATCTATTGAATGTTAAATTTTAAAGCAATTATAACTGTAATTAAAGTTAAATATTTGTTAAAAAATCAAATCAGATAAGATGACAAGAAATTAAAAACGATT
>CAYNIG010000175.1:0-10617 GCA_964396995.1 uncultured Saprospiraceae bacterium
CCTACTTTCAAATCTGTCCTTAAGTTTCTTCTGCCCCATTTGCGTAAAGGTAAGGGATTGTAAAATCCATTTCCCAGGCTTACTGCCAAACAATTTATACCGGAACCGATAAGTGAAGTAACATCGTATTCAGAGTAATAGATTCGTTCGCTATAGGTGGTCCAGGCAGGATCCAATTCGCTGTTGCTAACCGATACTCCATTAATGGTTGCTTTATAATATCCCGCAGCAGTGATTGACAGAGAGGCTGCTTCGATTTTATTTTTCGAGGAGAATAATTTTCTAAAAATCGGAGCGGGCATATCAAGATAAAATAATGAATCGCTCGCAGGCAGAGCACGGGCATCGGTAATCCACATGGCGCTATCTAAGGTGTTGGTCTCATTGGGATTTGATTTTGTTAAATGCCGATTACAGGAAATAGATAGAATCAGAAGAATGGATAAAATTAGTTTGTATTTTTTCATGCAGATATCAGACTTGTGCTCGTAAGATAAAGAAGAATTTTTAGTTATGTTAGAACGCAATTTCATTACCCATGAATGAGGTTCTCGCCAGCCAGATAATAACCAGAAGCGTAGAAATTCGATTGGTTTATGTTATTTATTCATTATCCATTCCGGTATTCTCCTTTTTATTATTTTTTTCTCTTCCAGATTCAATTCTTTTTCATCAATCGGTTTATCCTCAGGGCGAATACCTTTTTGGTTGAGTCGATTCATAAGGCTCCAGTTTCGGGTTGGTTGATTTGGGCCAGGATCCATAGGCTCTTGTGCTTTGAGATCATATCGGGTAAAGTCAAATAATTTTTCAGGGGTATTCGCTTTCCAATCTCTGAGCGTGGCTAATCGAAACTCTTTATTCATATACCATCTGATTTCATTTTCTGATTCTGATCCGCAGACACCTGATCCTCTGTGCACAAAGCGATAATTGAGTTTATCATTGTTTTTAAAATGGTTACGCCATATCAAGCCAAATTCACCATGTGTAATGGCTTTGGCATCCGGCCATCGGCGTCGCATTTCATTAAACCAAATTTCCATCGCTTCCATACCGTTGCGGCCTTTATACCCGGCATGAATTTTATGAGCTTCTACCAGGCTCAATTCCCATATGCACGTGACCCAGGCAAATCCATTTAGTTCAAACCCTTTTTCAAAATGGGATGAAGTCGTGGCCAGCATTTCTTTTACACCTAATTCCGTTCCCTGGCGTATAGCTGTTTCGATCGGTCCTACGCCTTGCCTGCTACCACATCGGATACCATCAATAAACCTTGCTCCGGGATACCGGGCATTCATAAAGTCTACTGTCCAGCCATCGAGATTTACACAATCTATCTTATCTTTATTATTCTGGGCTGGTTTGCAAAAATGTTCTGTCGAAGGGTAATAAGGATACGAAATGGATCCTTCACCGTCCCCGTTATCTACCGCATACTGGCTCCAGATATTTCCCTGAGCTACATGTATGTTTTCTTTTTTTGCCAGGTAGTCTAAATTTTCCGCTGCCAAAAACCCGGCAATGATGGCTTTGGGTCTATACCCTCCACCAACCATTTCGGAGACTCTTTTCAGACCATCGTGAATATCCTGGTTTACCTGCTTTCGGGTATTGTACATATTTGCAAAAAAACCTCCTGGCAGGAAAGTGATTTCATCTCCATATTTATGATGGTAAGAAACTATTAACTTTCTTAAGTCAATATAATTCTGCCTCTGATCATGCAACGCTAACCAACTAAAAGCCCAGGTCATTTTTGCACCAGGCCATCCTTTTTCAACTGACTCTCTAAAATACCTTGCGGATTCCGGATTATGTACAGTGGATTCATCCACACCATGAGTTTCAGTGCGGCCTGTTTCAATTTGGTTTACTCTGACCACGGTCGCGAAGGTGAAAAACCGATTACCCATCAATGGAAGTTTATTTGACGCCCCATTTATTTCCTGATACAATGGTTGTTTAGAAAAACCGTTGAAACTCTGGATTAAAGAAGTTAAACCAATCAATCCCGTGGCTATGCAGATATTGAAAGCCTTATATATCATTTTCATTTTTAGATTTACCTGGTATTTTAATTGATTAATTTGGTTGTACCATTTGGTATTTAGAGTCATAAAATTTGAGATGCCTGATTCTCCAACTTGAAGGCTCCAGAAAAACAGGATGCGGTAATTGAATGCTCCAGTTACCTAACTTTTTAAGCATAGCATTGGTCCGATTTATATTTTTCATAGATACATCATTTTGCTCAGCCCTATCTTCAGATATATTATAAAGCATGGGTAGTCTGTCAGGCAGACTGATCAGCTTCCAATCGCCTTCTCTGATTGCTGCAGAAACCGTATAACCCCATTCCATGGATTCATGAGGTGCAGCTATTTGCAAGCCGGAAATAAATGGAATGAGATTTATTCCTCTATAATTATCGTTGTCGGAAATAGTACCTCCGGCAGCCACGATAAATGTTGGGCAAATATCCAGCGCTGAAATCATTTGGTTTATTTTTTTTCCGGCCTGGAATTGCTCAGGCCATTTAAAAATAAAAGGGACACGAATACCTCCTTCCAGTAGAGTCGTTTTTTGGCCCCTGAATGGTGCATTTACAGAACCATTTGATATCGGATCTACTGACGGACCACCATTATCACTCAAAAAAACAATAAAAGTATTTTTTTCTAATCCTTCCTGGTGTAAAGAATGTAAAATTTTACCCACATTGATATCGAGGCGATACACCATGGCACAGTATGTTCTCCTTAATTCATCCTGTATAGCACTGAATAATTTCAAATCTTCATCCAGGGCTTGCATGGGAGCATGAGGGGCATTAAAGGAAGCGAATAAAAAAAATGGATTGTGTTTATTTCTTTTTATAAAATCTACGGATTCATTTCCAATATCGTCCGTCAAATAGCTTACTGGGGTGACATTTTTAAAATTACATTGGATAGGGCTTTGCATTTCATTTCCGCCGATTTTGGCTTGAAAATAATCGTGACCACCGGCCAGAAATCCCCAAAATTGATCAAAGCCTCTTTTTGTCGGATGAAACTGTGGCTTGTCACCCAGATGCCATTTGCCTATCAGTCCCGTAGTATATCCCAAAGATTTTAATTTGTCAGCAACGGTTTTTTCTGATACTGGTAAGCCTTTAAAGTCAGGATCAAACCCCGGCTGATCAGGTCCTATATTGTTATTATATCCAAAACTGAGTTGATTTTTACCTGTCAATAGTCCGGCGCGGGATGGGCTGCAAACAGGAGAGGAAACATATCCTGCAGTAAATACCACACCTTCCTTACCCAATTTATCTATATGAGGGGTAGGTATTTGTTTGCTCCCGTGTATGCCTAAATCACCATAGCCAAGATCATCTGCCAGGATGATGATAAGATTTGGTTTTTGAAGATTAGATTGGCCAGACGATAGGTGAAAACTAAAACAATATAAAATAAAACGTAAACCCAGCGATGCCCTGATGAGCACATCGCCTGAATTGTATTTTCTATTCTGACTCATAAATAAAGTTCTTTACAAAGCCCATCCTGATCTGAACTCAGGTTTTATCACTGCATTGGCTGATTCAAAGTTTGTTACTTTCATAGCCTCATTATCCCATATCAATTCCTGATTTCGAAATAAAGAAGCTGCAGTACCTAGCAAAACGGTTTCGGTCAGTGGTCCGCCATAACTAAAATTGGAACTGGCAGGTTTGCCGGATTTTATTGCTTCGATCCAATCTATATAATGTCCTCTGCTTCTCTCCAATAATACCGGTGGAGTTTCTATGACTCTATTTTTATCGAATGGATGTACTTTATAACCACCTGCTCCATGAGAACCATGCATGATGATTCCTTTATCTCCAATCATCAGAGCACCACAGGCAGGATATTTTAAATCTCTTAATCGGTCATCAAATAATGGTAAAATACCACCATCATACCAAGTGAGCTTTACAGCAGCTGGATTATTTCTCTTAGGAAATTGGTAGGTTATGATAGAAGAGGTAGGATAACAATCGTATTTAAAATTGGGGATAAGGTTGGTAGTACTCGCTATTACAGACTCGGGACTTCCTAAGTTTAAAGCCCAAAAAGCAGGGTCTAATGTATGGCAGCCAAAATCTCCCATTGCTCCGCAACCAAAATCTATATAACCTCTCCATTTGGCAGGATGATATGAAGGATGATAAGGTCTTTGCTTCGCAGGTCCGAGCCATAGGTCCCAATCTAAATATTCTGGTATGTTGTAATCCCCCGTAGGTCGGCCCTCTCCATGTGGAAAGGCCACTGTACCTCCACCAGCGGGTCTATCACACCAAGCATGTACTTCAGTAACGGTACCTATAGTCCCGGCTTTGATATGCTCATAAAATTCACGGATTTCTTTATAGGAATGCCCTTGATTACCCATTTGAGTTTGTACGCCATATTCTTTTGCTGCCTTGGTAATTTCACGTGTTTCGTATACAGAGTGAGCTAATGGTTTTTCACAATAAACATGTTTACCCAATTTGATGGACATTAAAGCAATCATTCCATGAGTGTGATCCGGGGTGGAAATAACTACCGCATCAATGTCTTTTTGCTTTTCCAGCATTTGCCTGAAATCCTTGTATTTTTTAGCATTGGGATATGCTTCAAAAATCGGTTTTGTTCTTTCGCCCCAATCCACATCGCATAAAGCAACTATATTCTGATCACTTAAATTTTTGATGTTATTTGCCCCTTTACCGGCAATACCTACAAACGCAAGGTTTACTTTATCAGCAGGCCATTTGATTTTCCTATTCTTCTCCCTTTTATTACTTAAGAATAAAGTACCTGAAGCGCCTACCGACATGATTTTCGTAAATTCTCTTCTTGATTTCATATTCATTATAATTAATTGGGTTGGATTATTCTAAATTTCCATGTGAAGGAAAGAAAGTTATCGATGTTTTAGTTTGATAGAGCGATAGGCAACCGGTCCATGATCACCCTGTAACATTAAACTACCTTGAAGGGCTTCTGCATTATCATACGAAGAAGCGGTTGGGCCGGTGACTTCTGTATTTTTTTGTACTATCATTCCATTAAGCTTTACTTTTCTGAATACCGCATTCCTTATCTTCTCTCCTTTTGCATTAAATCGGGGAGCTTTAAAATCAATAGTCAGATGTTGCCATTCGCCGGGTTTTTTAGCCGCATTTACCAAAGGGGGCACCCCTTCATATGTTTTTTTCCCATCGTACCTTGCATATACACCGCCACAATCACCCGATCCTGGTTTTTGTTTTCCCCAGCTATCTAATATTTGTATCTCATATCTTCCTTGTAAATACACTCCCGAGTTAGATCCCTTCGATATCATAAAATCCAAATCCAATAAAAGGTCGCCATGTGTCTGTTTCGTTAATAGGTTAGCTGTCTTTCCATTTTCGCTAATAATAATGCCGGTTCCGTGCATCCCTTTCAGTTTTTTTTCATCGTCCGGATTTAATGCTGCTGATTCTACTTCGATCCAGGCACCAATAGGGTCTTGAAAATCACTTATACCTAAAATCTTTCTCTGGGTCCATGCGGTGATCAGAACCAGGGAAAATATAAAAGTCAATATTATAACTCTATATCTCATATTAATTTGCATACAACAGTCAGCTAAAGGTATAAAAAGAAAAATTTAGTTTTAAGAATCAATTCACCCTGGCATCCATTAGTTTCCCTACTATCATATCACAGGCAGATCTATACTTTTTAATTTGTCCTGTATACTTTTTATCTGTAGCCAGGTTGATCTTTTCATAAGGGTCATTTTTATGATTGTACAATTCGATAAATTCAGGATGGTCATCATATCGGATGAATTTCCAGGTAGCATCACGGTATGCATCTGTTTTAAGGAGGAGTGGATTGCCTTCCAGACGATGCTCCAGAAATAAGGACTGGCGCCATGATTTTGCTTTTTGATTATAAAAAGCCAGCAAACTTGAGCCATGATAATTTTCCGGAATTTCGACCTCTGCCAATTCAAGTATGGTAGGGGTAATATCCAGATTCAATACCATTTCATTTATCGTTTTATGCCTTCTCTTTCCGGGCAATCTTGGATCAAAAAGAATCATGGGAATCCTGATTGATGTTTCATGCATCAGCCATTTACCAGCATATCCCCGCTCACCAAGAAAGTACCCATTATCACCGGCAAAAATAATTACTGTGTTTTCATCCAATCCCTCCTGTTGTAAGGTTTTTCTCAGTCTTCCTATCACATGATCAACTGCACTGATCATACGGTAGTATCCTTTTACCATCAACTGGTATTTATCTGGAGTATCGAAACGCCAATACCATCGTTCCCGGTTCATACTAGTTTTTAAAAAATCCGGATGACCATTAAAAAAAACGGAATCACCGGTGATGGGTAAAGGAATCTGATCATGTATATACAAACTATCTACATATTCAGGCCAGAAGTATTGTTCTTTTTTATCATCTTCAGCGTGCGGGGACCAGAAGGATAAGGAAAGGCAAAAAGGCTGATCCTTACTGGATTTTATGAAATCAATAGCATGATCACCATTTATATCCACTAAATGTCTGCGTATTCCGTTTGATTCCTTCCAATATGGCAAATAAGTAAGTCTATGCCAATCAAACAAAGTATCCAGCATACCTTCATTTACTTTGACTCCAAATTTTCCGACAAACCCGGTTCTGTAGCCGCCTTTGCGTAATAAATTGGGATAACTTTCGAATAAATATTCATTTTTCAGATTAGGCCTTCCAAATGTGTAATTATGAGTACGTTCATACAAGCCTGTGAGTAATGAGGCCCGGCTGGCTGCACATATAGGAGTGGACGCGAAAGCATTCTTAAAATAAAATCCCTGGCTGGCCAGATCGTCCATATGGGGTGTTTTAATGATCTTATTCCCGGCATAGCCAAGAGCATCCCATCGTTGATCATCTGTGAGAATGAATATTATATTTGGTTTTTTCTTTTCAACATTGCTAACAGGTGACAAAAGAATAACACTCAAGAGAAGGGTAAAAATTAAGAATTTAGACATATTAAAGAATTAATTTAATAAATATAGATTGATCTCTCTAATGGATACTTTTAAAAAATACAGAACGGATAAGAAATAAATGCTTATTTCGACACCGTAATTTGACCCAATTTATAGAATAATCAAATAATACTGTATGGTTCCTGGGTTTATCTTCACACGATCTGTCATGGATATTTGCCTTTTATATATCATCATGTGTTAATATCGATTGGTTTCGGAATTGTTCCGGGGTCAACCCAGTTCTTTGTTTGAAAAAAACGTAAAAATGATTTGGGTTTTCAAAGGTTAACTCATATGCAATTTCTTTAATGCTCATTCTGGTTGATGATAAATACATTTTTGCCCGGTGCAATTTTAATTGAATGATGTACTGTGCCGGTGTCAGACCGGAGTAAATTTTAAACATACGGCGAAACCATGAATAACTCACGTTGAGTTCGTCCGCAATTTCTTCGAGCTTAATAGCTTTAGCAAACCTTTCCCTCATCAGAAATTTTGCTTTGTTCATTTTGTTGTTTATTTCCTTATCAGCAAAATAATTGTTTTGTTTAAGGTAATGAATTAATCCTAACATATTTATGGTAATCCCTGAAAGTACCTGTTGGTAGGAGATTTGCTCCTGATTGGCAAATTGAATCGCCTGATTATATAGCTCAATTAAATTTTCATTCAGCCCGATCTTTAATACGGGTTCTTGTTTTTTTAAAAAATTATTTTTGATTAATTGGTCAGCGAAATCTCCTTTAAAATGAATCCAGTAACATTGCCAACCAATGTCAGCAACCGGCTCGTAGGTATGCCACTCCCCGGGAAAAACCAGTGCCAGGGAACCTGGTCCAACGATTATATTTTTTTCAGACTTGCAACTGAATATTCCCTTGCCGTCAATGAAATAGATTAATCCATATTCCGGCATTACCCGGCCTTTTTTAGGGTCATATAAATACCCGGGCGGATGACCTGACGGAGGGAAAACAGCAAATGGTTTTACCACCTGAAAACCAACAGTAGAAACACACAGCCCCCAGGATTCATCGAGTTCACTAATGGTTAAATACTTTAAACTTTCTATCAGGTTTCTGTTCATTTCACCATTTGCGTCAATAAATTATATAAATCTAAATTAATAAATACAAAGCACTCATAACAATCGAATCCAGAAATCGCACTAAATATACAGCTAGTAAAAAAAATAATCCGTGACAATTTTGTTTTTTTAAACTTTATGATACTGTATTCTCCTTCCAATTTACAGCTCAAATAGAACAAGGGTACTACATTCTTCCAGGATGTTGGTAATGAACACTTGTTTATAATTAATCGGCAAAAAGTTTGCTTTTTTAGTGGTGGCTTCCTGCTTATTTTATTTACAGATCTGCCTTTTAAGGGACAAATCCAGTGTGTCAAAAAACAAAGTCATTGAATCAAATTAATGAGTTTGGGTTATTTTTTGGGTCATACCTTTATTCATATTCTTATATCAAATCATATTGTTTTGGTACCAGGTAAGGAAAATATCGGGTGATAAAGCCAGGGTAAGACAAGAAACGCTATAATGAAGAGAAGGTAGGTATACAGAAAAGAGGGAAGCGGTACGAGACGGTTGTGTTGAATTTAATAAAGCCCAAAACGACACGAGATTGCCCAACAGAGTACTGAAAGGAGTTTAAAACAAAAATCAAAGTATCGTAGAATTGTAATGGATTATAGTAATACAAATGAATTAAATGGAAGAATTGTATATTTAATTATGTTATATTCTATTTCAATAATGTAAAATATTATCTTTATATTGTACAAAAATATTAATTCGTAAAACCAATAAAATTGCCTTTATATGAAATTTAAATTGCTTCTTCACTTAAGGTATATTACCAAATTCGCTCTTTTTGGTTTTTTTATACCTTGTTTTTTTTGTTCATCGTTGTGGGCGAATGGTAAGAATTCCCCATTGAAGCACGAAAGGGACCCTGTGCTTTTTGATCATTCTATATCTCCTTATCTTGACGATATAGTAATATCAGGTACCATTACAGATGAAAACGGATTAGGCTTACCGGCGGCCACCATCATGGAAAAAGGTACCGATAATGGAACTGTTTCAGACAACGATGGGAAATACACCATCAAAGTAAAAGATCAAAATAGCATACTGGTATTTTCGTATCTGGGCTATGAAAACCACGAGGTAGCTGTAGGATCGTTATCGGTAATAGATGTAAAGATGCAATCCAATGCCAGGAATATTGAGGATGTGGTAATAGTAGGGTATGGAACCCAGAAAAAAATCAATCTGACTGGGGCGATATCCAGTATTTCATCAAAAGATATAGCAGCTCGACCGGTAGCCAGTGCACAACAATCATTGCAGGGTCTCATTCCCAATTTGAATATTTCAGTTTCCAATGCCGGTGGCGAACCAGGTGCAGCATTGGACATGAGCATACGTGGTTTGCAATCATTTGGTGGAAGTAATGCACCCTTTGTATTGGTTGATAATATTGTAATGGATATAAATAATGTAAATCCAAATGATATTGAATCTATTACAGTTCTAAAGGATGCTGCCTCGTCCGCTATCTATGGTGCCAGAGCAGCATACGGAGTGATATTGATTACAACGAAATCGGGAAAAGGCAGCAAAGGCAGAGCTAATGTTTCATATTCAACTAATATGGCACTATCCCGCCCGGTACAAGTTCCCAAATTGGTTGACGCAATGACTTTTGCACATGTAGCAAATGATGCTGCCAAAAATATTGGAAGTGCACCCTGGTATAATGCTGATGCCCTTGATCGCCTGGCTAAAAATATTGCCAACCCCGGAAGCGCACCGGTAATGTTTGGACGACCTGATGGATTGACCTGGAACATCGGATCCATGGGTCTTGGAGCTGCTGCCAATACAGACTGGTATGATATACTTTATAAAGATTATTCTTCTCGACAAAAACACGATCTGAATATTTCCGGCTCTACAGAAAAGATGGATTATTATTTATCGACAGGTTGGTATGGTGAGCAAGGTCTACTTCGATATGGCAATGAATCTTTCAATCGTTATAATTTCGATGGAAAAATAAATGCGCAAGCCACTTCCTGGGCCAAATTGGGTGTATTATTTAAATACAATTTTGGAGTTCAGGAGTTTCCCTGGCAACAGGATTTGGGTCGCGGACGCATCTATGATATGATGTCCAAATTAAAACCTACCATGCCTGCCAAATATCCCGGTACGGATATCTGGACAGACGAGAGCAGGATAGCTGAATGGCAAGCGCAAAGAGATAATACCACCAATACCCAGATGGTACTTGCTCCTAGAATCGTACTGGAACCCATCAAAGGCTGGGTTACCAATCTTGAGTTCAACTACACTACCAGCAATAATCGTCAGGTACTTTCCTCTAAACAATGGTTTTGGCTTCGCCCAAATGGAGAATTGGCCAATGGGGTAGCCAAACCGGCCACTTCTTACCGGCCAAGATTATACACTGACACGTATTTATCGCCAAATCTTTATTCTACTTATACCAAAAGCTTTGGAAAAC
>CAYNIG010000176.1:0-10614 GCA_964396995.1 uncultured Saprospiraceae bacterium
TTTAATTATCATTTCCAGGTGTACCATCCTGGTTTCCTGTACTGAAAACGACTTTAAATAAATTCTGTCATCCGGGTTGGTGTCTTCTTCAGTTCCTTCATACAATTTGAGCGATAGGATATCAAAATAGGGATTGAATACTTTTGACATGGGCTCACCCGAATCTTCAATATAAAAATATTTGCTTCCCACTTTTTCATTATCTATCCAGGCTTCCCAGTAATACGCTCCTTTTTTCCAGAAAGCCCCTTCTTTCTTATTTCCCCACCCTTCCTGTACATAAACGATCGATTCATATTTAAATACCTGTTTGGTAATTACCAGGTGACATAGTTCATGTTTATTATTATTGAGGGAAAAACACTTTAGAATTATAGACGCATCCCAGGTTTCGACATCAAAATATTTATTATGAAAAGAAAGCTCTACATATACAAATGCCGTGTTATACCGGTCAAATACCTGCCTGTATTTATGTTTTTGTTCGGCGAGCCATTCTGTAGAATTGTAAATACGCAATTCTTTAAATTTAAATTTTGGTTCAGTCCCGGGTGCAATTGTTTTTTCCATTGAAATTTCAATTTCAACATTTTTTTTGAAATAAATAGAAAAAAGTAAGTTAATTCTAAACTTATTTGTTCTATGATGGGTTTAATGGCAACAAGGATGTAATTTTACACTTTCAAATGTCGACCATCACTTTCAAATTCGAAAATCCAAAGCTTGAGACAATAACCATTGAAACAAAAGCAAAAGGATACAGTATACTGGAACTCACTGAAGACCATAACATACATTTAAATCATAATTGCGGCGGGGTATGTGCTTGCAGTACCTGTCATATTTATATTGACAAAGGAGATCAGTACCTGGAAGAACTCTCAGAAAAAGAAGAAGATTTTATAGACCGCGCACGAAATCCCAAATTAGAATCAAGGCTTGCCTGTCAATGCATTATCCTGGACGAAAACGCAGTTGTCGAAGTCATGATTCCCGATCAAAGTCAGATCATTGGTCACGAGCATTAAATTTTTCAGTAACAGAAAATATAGAAAAATGTCATTTAAAAATATAGAAGATCTACCCATCTATTGGAAAGATCATGAAGATATAGCGATAAAACTATACGAGCGCTTTGGTGATGATTTTGATGAAGGCAGGATTTATCGAATTCGATTTACTGAACTTATAGAATGGGTATTAGAAATACCGCATTTTGCACAAAAAAGGGAAGATTGCTCCGAAGCACACCTCGAGCAAATACAGGCCAAATGGGTATATGAATGGCGAGATAATAATAAATAAACCGGCCAATGCAGGTACTGGAAAAATTATCAAAAATAAAAGCTTTTGCTTTTGATGTCGATGGGGTAATGACCGATGGCTCACTGATATTGACTGAAGAAGGAAAATTCCTGCGTACATTTAATATCAGGGATGGATATGCCATACGCAAAGCAATTACGGAGGGTTATAAAATAGTAATTATATCCGGTGGTAAGTCTGAAGGGGTGGAAAAAAGACTTCGTGATCTGGGAGTGATGGACATCTATCTGGGTATTGAAGAAAAGACACCTACTTTGCTGAAATGGCTAAAAGCAAATAAGGTAGAACTGGATGATCTGGCTTATATGGGTGATGATATACTTGATCTGGAAGCTATGCAATATGCCCATCTTAAGGCGTGCCCTGCCGATGCTGTACCGGAAGTAAAATCGATTGTAAATTATATTTCTCCTCTTTCGGGAGGAAAAGGGTGCGTACGCGATTTAATAGAAATCGTATTAAAAGCCCAGGACAGGTGGTAAACATATCATCCTGATGAATAGGATATTCCCTTTTTTAGTTATGATCCGATGGCCCAACCTGCTGATGACAGTTGTAGGTGTGGTTGCTATTTGGTATTATCAGATTTATCGATTTAATCATGAGCAACCCATCCAGGTAGAATTTACAGGTATTCTTTTATTTAGCCTGGCCCTGATGTTGATCATGGGAGCAGGGTACATAGTGAATGATATTTTTGATGTAGAGATTGACAGGATCAATAAACCATTGAAAAACAATATTGGTAAACAATATTCGGTCCGTGAAGCCTGGATTGGTTATTCAATTTTAAACATCGTTGGAACAACCATTTCGGTCTACACCGCATACATTTACCACAAAATAGACCTCCTTTTATTTTTGGTCATGGGAATCAGTATGTTGTATATCTATTCTAAATGGCTAAAACAAAGGGCACCCTGGGGCAACATACTCATCTCCGTTTTATGTGCACTTGTACTCTGGATGCCAGCATTTGTAGAATGGGAGTTGGTGAAAAAAAATTCCCTATTATTAACTAATTTTTTAGCCTGCAGTGTAGTGGGTGGCCTGTGTATGTTTATGAGAGAGCTTGTAAAAAGCCAGGAAGATTATGCAGGAGACAAACTGTATAATGTAAGCACACTACCCGTATCTCTGGGTCTGGAAAAAGTAAAAAAAATAGTTATTCAAATCAATTTGTTTACCATTCTTATAATAACAATCTTTCTGTTTTATTTTCCTATTCAAGCACTTGCAATTCTGGCAATAATTTTTTTACTTATTTTTCCATTACTGGTGCTTCATATGATCTTCACCCATAAAACACTATCGTTACGCTATTCCATGCAATCGAAAATATTAAAATTAATAATGGCAGCAGGCATGCTGATTTTACCATGGGCTTTGAGTAATTTTCGGACATGAATTGGATGCATAATCAAAAGCTCATCTTAGCCTCACAATCACCCAGGAGGAGAGAATTATTGCAGGCTGCAGGATTTGAGTTTGACATTAAAGTAGCTGATATCGACGAAGAAAATATTCCACGTGATATTCCGGTTGAAAAAGTACCCCTATTTTTGGCCGAGTCCAAAGCCGAAAAAATAAATCTTGAAACAGATGAAGACATACTAATACTGGCTGCCGACAGCTTAGTATTTAAAAATAATATCATATACACCAAACCCAAAGACAGACAAGATGCAATTCAGATAATAAAATCCCTCAGTAATGCTGAGCACAAGGTAATCACCGGCGTATGCCTGATGGATAAAAAGAGTAAGGTATTGAAATCAGTTTCCACACTGGTTACTTTCAAAGAAATCAGTATGGAAGAAATAGAATATTATATAGACAAATATAAGCCATATGATAAAGCAGGAGCCTACGGGATACAGGATTGGATAGGCATATGCAAAGTTGATAAAATCGTTGGATCTTACACCAATATAATGGGCTTACCTATGGAAACAGTCTATCAAATGCTTTTTAATAAATTAAATTCCAATTAATTAAAGTGAATCATTACGATGTTATAATAGTTGGTACCGGATCCATGGGAATATCCACAGCTGCCTATCTTGGCAAGGCAGGAATCAAGGTACTGGCATTGGATCCACATTCAGGCCCACACGATTTTGGATCACATTCCGGTAAAACCCGGATTATAAGACAATCTTATTTTGAGCATCCTTCTTACGTGCCTTTGTTACTGAGGAGTTATGAGCTTTGGAATGAATTGGAATTACAAACTAATACGAGGTCAGAAGTATATCATCAAACCGGATTAATCTACATGGGCCCTGAGAGCAGTAAAGTCATCCAGGGAATAAACGAATCTGCAATAACATATAATCTGGCTTTGAAAGAAGTGAAGCAAACTCATTTTACTATTCCAACTGACTGGAAAGTATATTATGAAGAAAAAGCAGGTTTTATAGATGTTCACAAAACATTTCAATCCTATTTTGCAATCTTCAATAAAAAATACGTTGACTATAAAAATGAAAAACTGCTTTCATGGCAAAAGAACGACGGCAGCATTCGGATAACAACCAATCAACAGGAATACACAAGTGACAAAATCATATTTACATCCGGTGCATGGACAGCAGAATTGCTGAAGGAATACAATTTGCCCTTGCAGGTTACAAAACAAACTATTGCCTGGCTAGATATAGCTCATACAGAACAATATAATGAAGGCAACTTCCCTTGTTGGTTTATCTCTGATCCGGCCAAAGGCATGTATTATGGTTTTCCTATTCCAAATGGAAAAGAAAACGGATTAAAATTAGCACTGCATGAGCCGGGAAAACTCATAGATCCCGGCAAAAAGGATCCGACAGTGAGTCCTGCAGAAATAGAGGATATTTCTTATTGCTTAAAAGAATATCTTCCCAATATCCAGGTTTCCAGAATACAGTACGAGACTTGTTTATATACCTATTCTCCGGATGAACATTTTATAATTGACTATCTACCCGATTCCGGTGAAAAAATAATGGTGGCTTGTGGTTTCAGTGGTCATGGATTTAAATTCGTTCCCGTAATTGGAGAGATATTAACCAATATGGTGACTGGTCGTCCTAATGTCTTGGGGATAGATTTTTTAAAAATGGATAGATTTGGCAGATGATAAGTAAATTGGAAACTAAAAATCAGCCTCTCTCCCACCGTAGAAAATATCATCAGAGGCTGCTAATAGAAGTAATCAGAGCATTTATACTCTTGAGTTTCGCCCTGCTGATCGGAATTATGGGCTACCATTTTATTGCAGGTTTCAGCTGGATTGATTCCATTTACAATGCCAGTATGATTTTAGGGGGTATGGGGCCTGCCGATGAAATACGTGGAACCTCTGCTAAATTGTTTGCCTCCGCTTATGCCATTTTTTCTGGTATATTACTTATTGGAATATTTGGGTTGATAATGGCACCGGTTATACACCGCATTTTGCACCGATTCCATTTAGAAAATTAACAAAAACAATTTTACATTGAATCAAATCATATTAAAGCCGGGAAGAGATGCATCTATACTTAGAAAACACCATTGGATATTTTCCGGAGCCGTACTAAGCCAATCGGATGGCATCCAGGATGGTGAACTGATCAGGGTACTCTCCCATAAAATGGATATTTTAGGATATGGACATTATAGCCCTTCTTCGATTTGCGTAAGACTTCTCCAATTTGGAGGCAATGATTTTGAAAAGGATTTCTGGCAAAACAGAATAAATGCTGCTGTACAGTTAAGAGAGAGACTTGGTTTTATAAATGGTGAGCATACCAATGCATACAGGTTGATTCATGGTGAAGGCGATGGTCTTCCAGGGCTGATTATTGACATGTACAATGGCCATGCCGTAATTCAATGTCATACATCCGGCATGCATAATCAAATAAACGAAATCTCAGCTGCACTCGAGACTATTTATCAGCATAATTTAAACACCATTTATAATAAAAGCAAAGAGTCACTCGGTCTCAGGCAGGTTGAAAACAATTTCATCAAAGGAAATGATGCAGAATGTATAATAAAGGAAAACAGAAATAACTTTCTCGTAAACTGGGTCACTGGTCAAAAAACTGGATTTTTTATTGATCAGCGCGAGAATAGAAAATTACTCGGAGAGTATGCTTCAGGTAAATCCGTACTGAATTTATTTTGCTACAGCGGTGGATTTTCTATTTATGCATTGAATAATCATGCCAGCAAAGTTGACTCAGTGGATGTTTCTGCAAAAGCCATGGAATTGACTCAAACCAATGTTGCTTTAAATGGGGAATTTGGAAATAATCATGAGGGATATACTTCAGATGTAAATGGTTTTCTGAGCACCTGTGATGAATACGACATCATTATTTGCGATCCTCCTGCATTTGCCAAAAGCCTGAATAAGAGACATCAGGCTCTGAATGGGTATAAAAATCTGAATGCGAAAGTGATTAAAAAAGTAAAAAAAGGAGGGCTCTTATTCACCTTCTCCTGCTCCCAGGTTATGGATAGAGATCTTTTTCAGCAAACCGTATTGGCAGCAGCATTGGAATCAGGACGGAAGATCAGAATCATTCATCATTTAAGCCAGGCCTCTGACCACCCTATCAACATATATCATCCTGAAGGATCTTATTTAAAAGGCCTGGTATTGTATGTAGAAGATTGATTCAGTTTGGCAATATAAGATTCTATGTATTCTTTTACCATCTTTCGCCGATATTGCATAATCCATCTTGGGTGCGATAAAGGGATTATACAGTTAAAAAAATGATGTTTGTCATTTAGTTTAGAAAAGTATTCATAATTTTTTCCTTCACCCAGGCAAAAAACACAATTTTCGTTGGCGTTTACTAGTTTTTTTTGCTCTCCAATATTTTGGACTATAAATGGAGTAACTCTTTTTTCCAAAAGTTTATCATCATAATAATTAAAATTAATTCCATTTTTAACGAAGCCCAGTGGGCATAAAGAACTAATGTAAAATTGAGAATTAAATTTTTGAAGACCACCAAGTCCGGCAATGACTGAATGAATAAATTTTGCCGAGATCTCTGGCTTTTTAGGGAAATCATTTTTGATATCACAGATTTCAATTAATTGCTGAGGATCTGTAAAAGGAATTCCGGTCAGGCCTGCTCCAAACCTGCCGGGATTAATACCAAAAATTAGTGTCCTTGGTAGATTGTCTGCATAAAATTGCCCGTAATATTCAGTCATCACACGTTGAGTGGTCGACGCATGGTAGGGATAAAGCCACTCTATTTTCTTTGGTAATTTTATTTTACCAATGAGCTTATCCAGGCTAAAATGATATTTTAATATTCTTTCTGAATTCAAAACAATACTATCATTGAGAAATTCTCACCGCCTGCCTGGCTACTAAAGTCCATTTACCCTTTTCTTTAACCCATACTAAGAGCACTTTCAGGTTTAAATGATTGGTAGTATTGTTACCTTTCACATCCAACTCCATTATTTGTCGTACAATGGCCGTTTTACCTATCACCTCCGTTTTTTGATCACTAATCTCAATTTTGATATAATCCGACTTTCCTGATACCAATGCGTTTAAAAATGCTGTTTGATCTTCAATCATACTATTAGAATGACCATAAGTCAATTTTGAAGAAGTTATATCTTTCAATTTGGATTCATTAGGCTCCAATAGTAATGTTGTAAATTCGTTGATCCGGGCATCCAGATCGCTGTATTTTTGTGCAAATAGAATGGGCGCACCTGCAATCGTGAACAAAATTGAAAATAATAAACCTTTTTTCATTTTAAGCTAATTTTTTCATGAAATTAAAAATATACCCTCACAAAACAAATGAAAAGAAATTCGACAACACCTATTTTATGGTTTGAGATAAATTTATATATTTGCACCCTCAAATTTATCATCGTTGAGATCAGTTTTGGAGAGATGGCAGAGCGGTTTAATGCGGCAGTCTTGAAAACTGTTGACGGGGTGACTCGTCCCGGGGTTCGAATCCCTGTCTCTCCGCTAAAGGCTTCGGTTTTGTGACTGAGGCCTTTTTTAGTATAATTTTCACCATTATAAAAGGATATCCATTATCAACAATCCTCCATAAATTACACTAGCTATTCCATTGGTTGTAAAGAATGCTAAGTTAACCTTGGAAAGGTCATTGGGTTTTACAAGTAAGTGCTGATAAAAAAGCATACCCAGAAAAAAAGCTGTAGCCACCCAAATTAACCAATTCACATCATGATATTCTTTTTGCATAAGAATGGAAGCTACCATGAGCAAACCTGCACAAATCAAATGCAATCCCCGGCTAATTCTTAAAGCATTTAATTTTCCAAATCGCGAAGGAATTGAAAATAGTTTCTGTTCTTTATCAAATTCTTCGTCTTGCAAGGCATAAATTATATCAAACCCTGCCACCCAAAAAAATACAATCCCGGAAAACAAAAGCGGTATTAAAATAAATTGACCTGTCACAGCCAAATAAGCGCCAATAGGAGCCAGTGAAAGTCCGGCTCCTAAAAACAAATGACATAAAAAAGTCCATCTTTTAGTAAAACTATACCCTAATATAACCAGCAATGCTACCGGTGACAGATAAAAACATATTCGATTGATATTATAGGAAGTGAGTATAAATGCAATCCCATTTACTATTACAAAAGTGAGTGCTTTTTTTTCGGAAATGATTCCCGCAGGTAACTCCCGCTGACTGGTACGTGGATTTGCTCTGTCGTATTTTACATCCGCCCACCGGTTAAATGCCATGGCTGCACTTCGTGCAAATATCATACAAAGCAATACCTTGATACTAAGTATCCAATCCACTATGCCAGAGTCTTTAAATCCCAGTGTGAGCCCAATCAAAGCAAAAGGTAAACCAAAAACTGTATGGCTAAATTTAATAAGGGAAAGATAGGAACGCACGGCGGCAAGATAAGAATAATGAATTATTTTATACTTTTATCCATGCTTTATAATATCCAGCAAATGAAAAAACTCTTCTATATTCTGATTTTCTCTCTTACTTATGTATTAAGTTATTCACAGCCTATCGATTTGAGCCAATTTAAAAATTTTAAACCAAGATCTATTGGACCGGCAGCCATGAGCGGTAGAATCAATGCTGTAGTCGCCCTGGACTCAGATCCGGATATTATGTACGTAGGTGCTGCAGGTGGGGGTATATGGAAAACAACAAGTGGCGGGGTAAAGTGGGAACCTGTTTTTGAGAATGAAAATACACAAGCTATAGGTGCCATTTCAATTAATCAACAAAACCCAAATCAAATCTGGGCGGGTACCGGAGAAGGCAACCCTCGAAATTCATTGAACACAGGTAGAGGTATTTATAAGTCAATTGATGCCGGTAAAACCTGGAAACATATGGGACTCGAAGCCACCAAAACCATTCATCGGATCATCATACATCGAAATAATTCCGATGTCGTTTTCGTTGGTGCCATGGGCTCACCTTGGGGTACTAATGCTGAGCGGGGTGTTTTCAAAACTATTGATGGCGGTAAAAGCTGGCGTAAAGTTTTGTATATCAACGATACTACCGGTATTGCTGATCTCATTACAGATCCCTCTAATCCGGACAAATTAATTGCAGCAACTTGGCAATATTATCGAAAGCCATGGACTATGAATTCCGGGGGAAGTGGATCAGGAATACATATTAGTTATGATGCAGGAGAAACATGGACTAAAGTTTCCGATGGCTTGCCGGCTGGTGATTTAGGTAGAATTGGCCTCGCTGTGGCTCCAAGTAAACCGGAGATTATTTATGCGCTGGTGGAAGCTAAAAAAAATGCATTGTATAAATCTGTTGATGGAGGTCATAAATGGGCATTTGTTTCAGATCGAAATATTGGAGATAGGCCATTTTATTATGCCGAACTTTATGTAGATCCTAAAAATGAGAATAGAATTTACAACCTTTATTCCTCCATTTCTAAATCTGAAGATGGGGGTCGTTCCTTTACCAATATTGGTGGAAGTGGTAATTTTGGCGGGGTTCACCCTGATCATCATGCATTTTATATTCACCCCGAAAATACCGATTTTTTGATGTTGGGAAATGATGGAGGGGCTTACATTTCCAGGGATGGTGGTTCAACATGGCAGTTTATGTCAAATATACCAGTGGGTCAGTTTTATCATGTAAATATTGATAATGAGATGCCTTATAATATTTATGGAGGCCTGCAAGATAACGGCACCTGGGTCGGTCCTAGTAGTGTATGGAAAGCCAGCGGCTTGCGCAGTGCAGAATGGCAGGAAGTATATTTTGGCGATGGATTTGATTGTATGCCCAGGAGAGGAAATACCCGATATTTATATGCCATGAGCCAGGGTGGAAATCTTGGATATGTAGATAGACTTACTGGTAAAACACAAAATATTAAACCAACAAATCCGGGAACTGTTGATCTGAGATTTAACTGGAATGCGGCCTTAGCTCAGGATCCTTTCACTGACTGTGGAATATACTACGGGTCACAATTTGTCCATTTCAGTACAGACTGCGGTAAGACCTGGAATATCATCTCAGGGGACCTCACCACCAATGACCCCGCCAAACAAAAGCAAAACGAAAGTGGCGGACTTACGATAGATGCAACTGGTGCTGAAAATCACTGCACTATTTTAAGTATCGCACCGAGTGCAGTTGATAAAAACGTAATTTGGGTAGGCACTGATGATGGAAACATCCAGGTTACTAAAGATGGTGGAAAAACCTGGACAAATACTTCTTCCAAAATTCCAGGATTACCAGCCAATGCCTGGATTCCACAAATTGAAACCTCAGCAAAAAATGCAAATGAAGCCTGGGTAGTGGTAAATAACTATCGTCAAAATGACTGGAAACCTTATTTGTTTTACACTCATGATTTCGGTGCCACATGGAAAAACCTCGCAACAGATAAAAATATAACCGGACATGTTTGGTCATTTATACAGGATCCTGTGGTAAGCAATTTGATGTTTTTGGGAACCGAAGAAGGATTATTATTTTCCATCAATTCAGGTTTGAACTGGCAAAAATGGACGAATGGATTACCCTCTACACCAATTGCAGATATGAAAATTCATCCAAGAGATCATGATTTGGTCATTGCCACTTTTGGCAGGTCGTATTATGTGATGGATGATCTTACTCCCCTTAGAGAAATAGCTGCAACTAATAATTTAGTGCTCAATAACTCACTCAAGCTTTTTCCAGTTCAGGATGCATATCAAATCCAAACCAGGAGTGTGGACGGTGAGCGTTTTACCGGTAATGCCATTTACACGGGTACGAATAAAGT
>CAYNIG010000177.1:0-10586 GCA_964396995.1 uncultured Saprospiraceae bacterium
TCAAAACAAGATTTTTGAAAGCATCAAATCAGAATTCGAGATGCGAGGTATAGAATTGGAGTCTTTTTTAGTACGAAATATCGTACTTCCCGAGTCTGTTAAGATGACGATAGAATCCAAAATCAATGCGGAACAGGAAGCACAAAAAATGACCTTCGTATTACAAAAAGAGAAACAAGAGGCTGAGCGAAAAAGAGTAGAAGCCCAGGGTATTGCTGATTATCAGAAAATATTAAGTACTGGTCTGAGTGACAAACAATTGCAATATGAAATGATTAAAGCAAATAAAGAAATAGCTACTTCGCCCAATACTAAAGTAATTATAATGGGCGGTGGGAAAAATGGAGCTCAATTGCTGCTAACCGATAAATAACAGGTATTCGATCCTGGATTTTACGACATACGATGTGAGATATTCTCAAATCTGACATCTTACATGGTAAATTGCTAAACTTAGATCTTAAATCGTAAATTGTTGATAGTAGATTAATTTACCTTTTCTTTACCAGTAATTTATCTATTCTGGCACCATCCATATCTATTACTTCCAATTCAAATTCTTTCCATTGGATCTTCTCTCCGGGCCTGGGAATATGTTTAAGCTCCTGGAGTATCAATCCTCCCAAGGTATTAAATTCAAAGTCAGGAGACAATTCGTCCAATTCAAAATAATGAAGAAAATCAGCAAAAGGGTAGTGGCCATCAATCAACCAACTGCCATCTTCTCTTTCTTCAAAAGAAAAGTCATCTTTGTAAAATTCGTCTGCTCCTCCGACCAATGCTTCCAGTAAATCGTTCATGGTCACCATACCTTGTATATGACCATATTCGTCTGTTACCATTCCAAAATGAATCTTGGTGTCCTTAAACTGCTGCAAGGCACGATAAGCACTGGTGTTTTCTATTAAAAATTTCGGTTCTTTGATATAATCCACCAGTCTAAAATGGTCATCATCTATATGAGTAAAAAGATCTTTTAGAAACACCACCCCTTTGATATTGTCTTTATCTCCATCCATTACCGGATACACTGAATGTAATTCCTCGCTTACTTTTTTTCGCAGGGATTCTGCAGTATAATTTACATCCAGGAAGACAATATCATTTCGATGGGTCATCAGGGATGAAATTTTTCGATCTCCAAGATGAAACACACGTTCCACAATATCCTGTTCAATTTCCTGTACTTCTCCACCTTCTGTCCCTTCCTGAATGATTTGCTTTATTTCTTCTTCAGTGACCTTGTTATCCGGAGTAGATTTAATTTTAAAGAACTTGATAAAAAGGTCTCCGGTATTTGTCAGCAACCAAACAAACGGAGAAGTAACTTGGGTCAATGCTTTCATCGGCCTTGCCATGATCTTTGATATCTTTTCAGGATAAGCAAGCCCGATTCTCTTTGGGATAAGTTCGCCAAAGATCAATGAAAAATAAGTAATGCAAACAACTACCATGGTCACAGCGATGGTGTGAGAATAGGGTGCAAAGGTGGGATATTGTTCTATTCGGAGCTGAAGAGTATCCGTAATATTTTCACCAGAATAAATACCCATAAGGATACCGATCAGTGTAATACCAATTTGAACAGTGGATAAAAATCGGTTTGGTTGATTGGCCGTTTCTAAAGCTATTTTGGCATTCATATCACCTCTTTTAGCGGCGGATTCCAGCCTGCTCTTTCTGGAAGATACCAATGCAATCTCGGACATAGAAAATATGCCGTTCAATAAGATTAAAAGAAAAATAATGATTATCTCCATGCTGAAAGCTTCAATTGGAGGTTGCGATAGAAATTACCACCATAGAATCTGACTACAATGATACGACATTTTTGGCTATCTGCCTAGAAACACCTAATAAGTCCACCCCGATTTCGATCACATCACCTTCATTTACAAAGCGTTGTGGTTTTTGACCCATGCCTACACCTGACGGGGTGCCTGTACTGATAATATCTCCCGGTAATAAGGTCATAAATTGACTGATATAGTGAACCAGGTACTTAACTCCAAAGACCATGTCATTAGTATTAGAGTCCTGTACTATTTTACCATTCAGTTTAGCCCACAGTCTTAGATTTTGCGGATCAGGTACTTCATCTTTAGTGATAATAAAAGGACCTAAAGGAGCAAAGTGATCACAACTTTTTCCTTTCACCCACTGTCCACCACGCTCTAGCTGATAGGTTCGCTCACTATAATCATTATGGAGACAATATCCAAAAACATAATCCATTGCGTCATCTGGTTTGACATAAGATGCTTTTTTGCCAATAACTATAGCTAACTCTACTTCATAATCAGTCTTGACGGATCCGGGAGGGATGAGTACATCATCATTTGGTCCGCATATAGCTGTAGTGGATTTAAAAAACAATACGGGTTCTTTTGGTACTTCGGCACCAGATTCCTTAGCATGCAATGCATAGTTTAGTCCGACACAGATTATTTTAGACGGTCGTGCTAACGGAGCGGCCAATCTTTCATTTTTACTTATTTCCTGTAAATTTTCGTTGCCGGAGAGGTAATCCTTTAATTCTTCTATCTGATCAGAAGCAAAAAATGATTCATCGTAGTCTGGAATAAAATCAGAAACATCTATGTACCGGCCATCATTCAATATTACTCCGGGTTTCTCCAGGTCAGGCAAACCAAATCGTATTAATTTCATTTAACTTTAATTTTAGGGTGTAAATATAATAACAGTATGACCGTATTATTCAATACTCCAGGTCAATCATTAAAAACATTCCTACGGAAGTACTACAGGTTAACCTTAGTCAGTAGAGTGGCCGGATTTCAAGCAAATGAGGATTTTGTGAAAAGTTCATGTATGGTTCATTTTTAAGTCTTATTGCATAAGCCGGTCAAAATAGAGTAAATTCCAGAGCAGGTACGGATAGAATACAAATTTAATTAGGTTGTTACCTGGATTCAACCTGGTTAAATTTGAAGTTCCGATTGTAAAAGATATCTGCCTATTCAGAATTGAACTTAGCATCGACCATTTTTCGAAAAACCAAATATTATTTCAAAACGGGTGCTAAAACATTTTGCGCTCTTGGATTTTCCATAATAATCTCAATACTCGCTTGTTTTAACTCAGGTAAAATGATGTATCCATCGCGGATGATTGGATTTTGTACCTGTTCTTTATTAATTTGAATTGAATTTATTTTCAGATCAGTTATTTCAACGGCAAATGGGTAAAAAGGTTCGCTTGCTTTGGTGGCATCCAATTTATAATACAAGGTCAATGGTTTCATGTCCAACCAATTTTGCAAATAAAGAAAATTGAGCAGGCAATGTTCCATGCTGTGGTAAGAGGCTTTGTATCGGTTGGCTTTAAAATTTTCCCTGATAATTCCATTTTCAAATACACTGAAATGAGTATCACCATTTACTTTGTCCAGGAAATAAGTTTCCCAAAACAGTGCCCCTTTTTCAAAAAAAATCAAATATTGTTGGTCTGGATATAACCGATTCAGATATAAATCAAACATATTTCCATAAGCTTGAATCCACCAATATGTAAAGTCAGAATGTACAGAGGGCTTTTCCCGCCCTACGGTAGCTATCCACATGCCTGTAAGTGGGTTGAATCCATAACGGTGGATTTGATCAGCTAAAATCTTAGCAGATTTAAGGTACTCCTGTCGTTGAGTTAATGTGTAAAGTCGAAGCAATGACCAGGCTACCTCAATGTTATGACCGATGTTGATTTCTGATTCTATTGAAGCAGGTTGTTGATACACCCAATTCTTATCAAATGTTTCCATTATCCAACCAGACCCCGGATCTTTCATGTATTTAAGGATGATTTCTGCTATTCTTTCTGCCTGGTGCAAGTACTTAGTTTTGTGCGTTGAGAGATAGAGATAAATTAAATATCCGGAAATGGGGGCTAATTGAGCACTACAAGATTTTACCGGACTATTCACCACCCAGTCTCTTGTAAGTACATCGAAGTATCCACCCAGGTTTGGATCCCAGGCTTTTTGTTCCAATAAATCATTAGTCTTGTCTATATAATCAAGTGTTTCCGGATCATGTGTTATCGTGTAATACATCGCGAGCCCGGTGATTACATAGACCTGGACGAAGGTAGACTTTATGTATTCGATGGGATCACCTGATGGAAGGAGGGAATCAAACCATCCTCCATTTACCTTATCCCATGCATAATAAAGCAGGTAATTCTTAATGGCCTTAGCTTTTTCTAAATACTGCTCATCTCCACTTATCATGTAGGCGGCTGAATAACTAAAAAGATGCCTTGAGATCATACTGGAGTACCTGATATCATCGCCATTTATTACCCAATGTGCATCAAGATTGCATTGAAAACTGCCCTGACCAGAATCAAAAGCATACTTGGTCCAGGGAGGAAGTATTTCGAACAAGGCTTGATTTTTCCAGTAACCGCCATCTATAAAACGATTTGGAGGTTGCCTTTCATGGCAAGATGAAATCTGCATGATTAACAGGCACATTATAGCTTGTATCCGAATACTTTTAATTGGAAGCATGAAACACAAATTAATTTTACCTGGCATGTTCACTGATATACTTTGGCAATACTGAAATGGTTGTTCCAATATAATGAAATCGTTCTGCCCATTCCAGTTGATACGCTTTGCCTACTTCTTTGTCCGAAGGAACTCCTCTTAAATTTTGGGAGTCCATATCCAATACAAAATGTTTAATATAATTTCGATTGGCTTCTGCATCTGTTTTGCCTAATATTGGAAGAAACTTACCTTCTTTTTCCAATTTTTTTCTGAGCAATGAACCGTTTTCTCCCGAAGGACCTTGCGATACCCCGACCACATTGGCATCTATTTTATTTTCCAGAGTATCGGTGATATCCACTATACGGTTTACAAGTTGAGGTCCACGGGCAAAATAATAACGTTCCATGACAGCATGCGGTTTCAATCCGGCGTCGAAATGCTCAGGATAGTCACGACCTCCACCCGCCATCCATCGGGCTGCTTCGACTGCCTGTGCGGTAACGTAATGATCCGGGTTTTCTTCATAATGCCCCCAGGGGTCATAGGTGATGATGGTATCCACCTTTAGGAGCCTGAATAAAAAGATAAGTCTTCCCCTGATATCCTGCATGCTATAATTGTCCATCATATGATTTCGATATCCAAGATCAAATACTTTTTTTAATCCCAGGGCTTTGGCAACAGCCTGGTTGTCCATACTATTGTTTTTAATTACATCACCTACGGTATCCCCACGGCCGGCATGATCATCATTGGTGGTTCGGATGAGATATCCTTCATATCCCTCTTTGATGAGTTTGGCTATGGTACCTGCTGCAAAAAGAGCAAGGTCATCGCAATGGGGTTGAATCGCTGCCAGTACTTTGCCTTCGTGGGGCTTGCCAACCTGAGATCTTTCTATAAATACATCTTCAGTAGTTTCAGGAAACGGATATTTGGTATGTGGGGTATTTAAGAAGGGTAGTGCCATTCCCTTACCGATGAAATCTCTTCTTTCCATATAAAATATTATTAATAAATTAAAGTTATAATTTAAAAATAATTATTTTGATTTTAACTCAATATTGGCCCTTAGGATCAAAAACTCAATTGAGGTTAAATCTGACTTTTGAGGCAAAGGAGTTTCTATCAATAAACCGAATTCTTGGTTCATTAATATAGAATTAGATAACATCACAACTTGGTAATTAAATAGGTGCAGCTTCTCCATTTCCGAATCAAAAAAACGGTAAATAGTTCTTACAGAAATAATATCCACCTGAACTCAGTACTTTACCATTTTAATTTCTTTATCATTATCTTTCCGATCTATTATTTTTTTTTATGAAAGCAACAATCATTACTCTGATATTTTTCTCTTTTTCTCTTCATTCTCAAAACCTCACCCCAGAGAATCTATGGTCTCTCGGCAGGGTTACCGGCCTGGGTATATCCAAAGATAAAAAGCACGTAGTGTATACGGTGCGCCATTTTTCAATAGCAGATAATAAAGGGAGCAGCAAGTTCTATACCATTTCGATAGCTGATGGAGTGGTAAATGAAATTTCGGATCCCGCTGAATACTTATTAAATTCTAAAATTTCAAAAGATGGAAAATATTTGATCAGTCATAAAGAAGTAAAGATTAAAAAAGTATTTGGTACAGATTTTTATAATGATCTTCAAAAATCCAATGTGCAAATCTATGAAGGACTCAATTACAGGCATTGGGATACATGGGAAGATGGCAAGTATGATCATGTAATTTTAACGCAATTAGAAAATGGACTGCCTGTAAAAGAAATGGATCTGATGCAGGACGAGCCTTTCGATTGTCCTCAGAAGCCTTTTGGGGGCGATGAAGATTACGTATGGCATCCAAATGGTAAAAAGCTGGTTTATGTGACTAAGAAAAAATTTGGCACAGACTACGCTGTTAGTACCAACACCGAATTATATGAATATGATTTGGAATCGGGTAAAACATCAAATCTGACAGAAGGTATGAATGGCTACGATATAAATCCACAATATAATCAACTTGGAGAATTGGCATGGTTGAGCATGAAAAGGGATGGATATGAATCGGACAAGCAGGATATTATTGTATCCGATGGACATACTAAACTCAATCTCACCGCCAATCGCGATGATATTCATGTAGAAGGATTTATATGGGGTACGGATAACAAATCCATTTTTTTCTGGGCTGCCAAAGACGGCACTATGAATTTATTTAAAGTCAACTATCCAGGAAAAACTAAAATGGGTATTGTGATAGAACAAATTACTAATGGCCATTTTGATATAAACGGTATTATTGGGGAGGCTGAAAATAAACTGATTGTGTCCAGGGCGGATATGAATCGTGCTTCAGAATTATATATAGTTGATTTGAAGTTAAATACACTATCACCCCTTACTCATGTAAATGATGAAATGTATAAATCTATTGCTACCTGTAAGACTGAAAAAAGATTTGTAAACACTACAGATGGTAAAAAAATGCTGGTGTGGGTCATTTATCCCCCGGATTTTGACGCTTCAAAAAAATATCCTGCTTTATTATTTTGTCAGGGTGGACCTCAGGTATCACTCACTCAAGCTTATTCTTTCAGGTGGAATTTTCAATTGATGGCTTCTCAGGGATATATAGTCGTAGCCCCCAATCGCAGAGGCATGCCCGGGCACGGCACTAAATGGAATGAACAAGTGAGTAAGGATTGGGGTGGGCAAGTAATGAAAGATCATTTATCTGCTATTGATGCATTGTCCAAAGAAAAATATGTAGATAGCAAAAGAGTAGGCTGTGTGGGTGCCAGTTTTGGTGGATATGCAGTATTTCAGCTGGCAGGTATGCACGCCAATCGGTTCAAAACCTTTATAGCGCACGACGGTATTTTTGATTTTCGATCTATGTACGGATCTACAGAAGAATTGTTTTTTGAAAATTGGGAAAAAGGAGGACCGTATTGGGATAAATCAAATCCCATTGCTCAGCGATCATTTAGTCAATCTCCCAGTAATGCAGTACAAAAATGGAATACGCCTATGCTCATCTTCCACGGAGGGAAAGATTATCGTGTACCCTATGAGCAAGGTCTGCAGGCTTTCACGGCTCTGCAACTCAAAGGAATAAAAAGCAGATTTGTATATCTCCCTGATCAAAATCACTGGGTACTGTCAGTCCAGGATGCATTAGTGTGGCAGCGTGAATTTTACAAATGGCTTAAAGAAACACTTTAGGCCTCCGGCATTATAAGGCAAAAGCCATCTCAGGTTATCTGGGATGGCTTTTGTTTATGGAGTTAAATTCTATTCGGTAATTATTTACATTGCTTTGCCGAATACCAGCGCTACTTTCAAAGTAAACTCATCGTGAATTGCTTTATCACCTATATTGGGAAAGAATCTGGTACTTCCATATTTTATATCAAAATCAGTGCGATTTAATTTTATGTCAGCAGCAGCGGTGCCGGCTGCCTGGTTGATATCTGCGTCAAAACTTACTTCTTTTACAATGCCTTTGATATTGAGATCAGCAACAATTTTATATCTACCCGGAGCTATCTGATCGGCTTTTTTTACTGTCAGAGTGGAGGTATTAAATTTTTCTACTGAAAAGAAATCATCACTTTTAAGGTGACCAAGTAATTTACCTCCCCATTCTCCCTGTAAATCGCTTACTGCCAAAGTAGTCATATCGATTTCTATTTTAGCAGCTTTTAATTTGTCACCATCAAAGTCAAGTATTCCACTCTTTACTCCAACAGTGCCATTGTGTTTTCCGGTTACCTTTGAAGCAAACCATTCTACTTTACTTTCTGCCGCATTTACCTTGAGGGACACTGGTTTAGGTGCGGCGAATACAGCAGTCGCCAACATTACCATCACAAACGATTTTACAATTTTCATTTTACTTTAAGTTTTTAATTAATAAAGCTTAAACGTAAAAGATATCCTAGTTGTTCAATAGGAATTATGAAATAGTCAATTAAAAAAACGTTAAGGATATATATTTTTGGTTATCAACTATTTAAAATAATATTCAGATAGATAGTTTAAAATAAAGAAATGGTAAATGGAAGACGCATCAAAGGTTTATAATAAGAAGCTTCCATATTTTTTATGGTCGATACAGCCGGATACCAGGATTTAAATACTTTTTTCATCATTACCTCTTCACTTTTGTCTTCCATATCCAGGATATCATCCAACATTTTCTGAAAAGGATCTTTTACTGCAGGATATTCGACCGTTTTAAATTTGTCTAATTTTCCTAATCGTACGGCACAAGCTACAGCATCATCCAGTGTTCCCAGTTTATCGACTAACCCATTTGCCACAGCGTGATTTCCGGTCCATACTCGTCCCTGTGCTATCTCATGTATTTTTTCTTTCGATTTTTTCCTTCCATTAGACACGACTCTCAAAAACTGATCGTAAATCTTATCGGTTTGCTGTTGTGCTATAATTCCTTCTTCACTGGACCAGGGCAATACCGCGGTAAATGCATTTGAGAACCTGCCGGTACCCACAGTGTCAAAATTGATACCTATTTTTTTATCAAACATTTCAGCTGCATTGGGAATCATAAAGAATACCCCTATTGACCCTGTGAGTGTGTTGGGCTGCGCAAATATGCTGTCTGCATTGCAGGCGATATAATACCCACCTGAGGCTGCATAGTCACCCATAGAGACCACAACGGGTTTACCGGCTTTTTTTAATAATTCTATTTCATGAAATAAATTATCTGAAGCCAGAGAGCTGCCTCCAGGGCTGTTAATCCTTAGCACTACTGCTTTTATTTTATTGTCAAATCTTATTTTTCTAAAGATTCGGGTATATTTTGCCGAGCCAATCTGCCCATATTGACCTTCACCATCCACGATATCCCCTTCTGCATATACAACAGCCAGTTTATCATTTGAGCTGCTCACGAAAGGTTTTATACCCGGTGAATCAAAATACCTGCTAATGGTAACCATTTCCGGCTTTTCTTTTAATGATTCACCGAGATCGTTTGATAATAAACGATAATAATCATCCAGGTACCCAATTGAATCGGCGAGCTTATATTGGATGGCATCTTCGGCATTGCGGACTGATAATTCATTGCCTATGGATTGTAAAGTAGATACCGGTATGTTTCTGGCCTCCGAAATGTCACTCAGGTGAGTATGGTATATATCATTCAGGTATTCCCTTGTTTGCGCTCTGTTTTGTTCGCTCATCTTGTCGAGTCTAAAAGGCTCTGTCGCACTTTTAAATTGACCTGCATAATAAATATTGAATTTAACTCCTATTTTATCCAGCACCTCTTTGAAATACGGAATCAAGGCTCCAAATCCATTCATGTCGACCGATCCATTAGGATTGATCATAATTTTGTTTGCAGCTGAAGCGATATAATATGATCCTTCCGTAAATGCGTCGGCGTAGGCATAGACTGGTTTACCTGATTTTCTAAAGTCAATAAATGCATGATGCAGAGTAGATGCACTGGCCGGACTCAAGGTAGAATACATGGATCGGTATGAAATGCCCTTAATTTTAGGATCAGATTTGGCATGTCTTATTGCGGCTACCATATCATGAAGCCCCAGTATCTTATGGTTATTAAATGAAAATTGACCGGATTCTGTATTGTCTGTCTTTTCGGGGTATATTCTGTCCGCTCTTATTTCCAGAAAACTGTTTTTTTCGATCGGAGCTTGATTTTTATTGCTGGCCATGCTCGCTATACCGGATAAGATCCCAAAACCAATAAAAAACAATATAATAACTCCCAAAATTGTCCCAAGACAAGATCCCAATAATAATTTTAAAAAATTCATAGTTTACACACTTAGATAATCTCAAGTGCAAAATAAACCAACTTAGTCCAAACCTTAACATTTTTTCGAACAATACACTGATTGTATCTACCAATTGGCCACAATCTTCACTTAAAAATGGATCGAAATACAGTAAAAACCCTTTACCCGAAAGTTTATCTATTAAATTCCTGAAAAAGGTTAACTTTGCGCCCTTTATTAATCACAAACTACTAAATGTTTATCATTTTATGGCAGTTAAAATAAGACTTCAA
>CAYNIG010000178.1:0-10584 GCA_964396995.1 uncultured Saprospiraceae bacterium
ATTTTTATTCCAATTTTTTCAATTCTTCTTTTGCTCTTGGGTTTTCAGGCCTGATTTTCAAAGCCTGTTTATAGCAATTTATGGCTTCTGACTTTTTGTTTAGCATACGATACACATCGCCCATGTCATTCCAGGCAACCACAATATTGGGAAACATTTTAGTATAGAATGAATATAAGATCAAGGCTTTATCCCATTTTTTTTCTTCGATCAGTATTTGCCCCACTTCCAATAAAATCATATCATCGTCTACCTTTAAATTACTTTTTTGCAATTCTTTATCCAAATCCATTGTCGAAGGCAGTTCCATAATATCATAAATTTGTTTTGACATTGGGTTTTCAAATTTAGATTGGGCCAATGCATCTTGTTCTATTACACCTTTGAAATACAATTGTGTCACGTTAGGCAATACCTTATTTGTATTGATTGTGCTTTCATTGGTAACCATGTAAAACACCATTCCTTCTTCGGGCAGGCGAATAAGCCTTGCAAAGTATATACCATTGCTCCCACCATTGTCTATCATTTTGGTATTTCGGCGGCTTTTAGAGATATTGCAACCATAACCGAAGTAAGATTGTCCATCATATCCTTCTTCTAATATGTAGGGTTTAAACATGGTTTCAATGGTACTTTCTTTTAAAATTGTTTTATTTGTAAAACTATTGGCCCATAAAGACATATCATTTAACGAAGCTTCCAAACCGCCATTGCCTTTTAAATTCCAGTATGGACCTCCCCCAGCCTTTTCAAAATGTGATTGGTGAGTTCCCCATACCATGCCATTTTGATATCCAATAGCAATGGTATCAGTAGCATTTTGAGGATACGCATAACTTATCCGTTTTATATGGAGAGGGTCAAAAAGTTGGGTTTTCAAAAATTGTTCATAGTCCATTCCGGTAACTTGTTCAATAATAATAGCTAATATGCTCATGCCTACATTGGTATAAACCGCCTTTTCACTTGGTTGAAAGGCCAGTGATTCTGAAAAGGCTCTTTTCAAAAAAGCTTCGGTATTTAATTTTTCATAATCGCCACCATCTTCTTTGAAAAATTCGTGAAATCCAGATGAGTGAGTAAGCAATTGGTGAATGGTAATATTGGACTTATCTGAAGGAACAGCTGGAAAGAATTTGTTAAGCTGATCGTCCACGCTTAATTTATTTTGCTCCACCAATTTCATAATTGCTGTGGCGGTAAAAGCTTTGGTAATGCTGCCCATAGACGCCAGTGTGTTGGTTGTAAATTTTATTTTCTTTTCTTTGTCTGCCCAACCATACCCTTTACTTAATAACTGTTTCCCTTCTTTTATGATGAGGACGCCACCGGAAAAGTTTTGCTCCACCGCTAATTTTGTAAGGTAATCGTCAATTAACTGACAATTATCAGGGGAAAAGGTATTTATATGATTGCCAGTCTTCTGATTATTTGAACAAGCAGTTACCCAATTCATTAAAAGGAGTAGATAAATAAAGAATTTCATTTTTAGAATTTTTTTTAGAATACAGTATGATTTAGAATATTAAAATGCAAAGAAGCTTTTTCACTGCATAACAGGTAAAAGAAATTTTACTGGAGGTAATAAAATCGTACTTTCCACTTGTTCACCTCTCATATAGCTTATAATCAAGTCTTTTACTTTTGGAGACGCCTCAAACATATCATGTCCTGCATTTTCAATAATGACATGTTGAACATTTGGAAAATTCCCCTTTATCTTTTTTGCAGCCGGCAAAAATGTTCTTCCATCCAATGTGCCAGAAAAAAACAAACCATTAACAGCACTTTGAGGTGTGCGCCTTTCTTTTTTACCAATATCCTTTAATCCCAAATTTTTGGAAATATCAGGAAAGGGATAATTAGTGGTGCGTCCTAATAGAGTCATTTCTGCTTGTTTCTTCACTGCTTTTATCCTTGCTGCATCGACACCAGTCATAGCATCAGTTAGCAGAGCCATGGGTTCTATATTCACAGCTGCATCTTTTATTCGTACTGCCATTGATGCGACTTGTTGAAAATGGCCGTTATTCATATTGTAAAAAAGCAGGGGCACTTGTCGTAATGTTTGTGGGTTTTTAAGTAAAAAATACGAAAGGATCAATTGAATCTCCAATTTACCTATCACCACTTTCTCCTCAAGCGTAGTCTTTTGATTGGTAAGCAGTACGGTGACCGGATTGGCTTCCAGTTTATTTAATACCGTTTTCATCAGTCCTAAGAAATCAGGATAATAAGTATTAGTTGCCGGATCTGATTTAAGAATCGTGTCCACTTTTTGCAGTAAGCCTTGAACTTCGAACGGATATTTAATATTATCTGACGGGGCTTCAAGTTCAGCCAAAATTACTTTGTCAACTGATCCTGGATGTCTATTGATAAATGTAAAGGCCAATTGAGACCCAAAGCTTATGCCCCATAGCGATAATTTTGATACACCCAATGCCAGCCGCAAATCTTCCAAATCATCCGCATTTTGTAAAATATTATAGCCTTCTACATCCATTCCTGATTTTTTATAAGTACTTATTGCGTTTTTTGCATTTACTTCCATGATCCTAAGCAATTCTTTCATTGAAAGAGCTGAATCAAGGGGCAACTTTCTGATGGGTTTGCAAGGGGTAAAAAAATCACTAAGTCCTGTACCTCTTTGGTCAAATGCAATGACATCGCCAAATTCTCGAAGCGCCATAAAAATATCATGCCTGGGGCCGCCGGCAGCATTAATACCAGACCCACCCGGACCGCCAGCTAAATATACCATAGGTGATCCGGCTTTTGCAGAGGTAGATTTAAAGCGAACAAAGGAGAGTTTAATAGTCCTGCTGTTTGGATTTTGCCTATTTTCTTTTACTTCAAAACTTCCCATTTCTGCCGGTATTTCCACCTTTCGATTGTCCATTTCAAAGGAATAGGTATAGGGTTTTATACTCAAGTTGAATGGGTTTAACTGCGAAAGAGAAGTAATTAAAAGCAGGCCAAGGATTGGAAAGCAGGCAAAATATTTTAAGATAAATAAAATGATCATATTATAATTTAAATTGATATTTATTCCAAGACTAATATTAAATTCCAATATATAAAGAAAGGAAAAAATCCACCTGAAAGATAGATCATCCGAAATATCCCATTACTTATTACAAACCGGCTTCTTTTGGAGTTTTTCCGGTAGGTTGAAAAGTCTTTAAGCAATATGGATAATAAAACCAGAATGAACCTCATCATTTTATAATTTTCAATTAGGAATATTAACCTCAATTCAAATCAAGCATTCTCATTATTTTATTTTTTTAAAAAGCAGTATTCTTCCATCGTCATCTTTAATACTTAAGCTTTTTATCACTTTCTTTTGATCCAGTGTAAATTGAATTGGTGTCACATTCGAATGGTCAATATCATAAATTAAAACATTACTCTCTGATAAACATACCAAAGGATAAATCAAAGGAAAAGGTCTGTCATCATTAAATGTAATATCATAAAGTCCTTTTGGTCCCCAACCCAGGTAAACCGGAGTACTTCCCGCTTGAAATTTTAAATTTAGATAAGTCCGGCACATTCCACTTCCCCGCCAATAAGCAGGAATTGTTCCAGCAACAGAAATCACAGGCATTCCATCCATTGCTTTGGAATATGAAATAATTTTTTCTTTTAAAAATGGAAAATAAAAATTAAAATTTTCTCCGGAAAGTATGTCTTTCCCATTTTCTTTAGTACTATCCAGTACAAAATTTAATAAATTAAAGCTTATTTGACACACACTATCGAGATTGAGTTTGTGCCTGGACTTCTTTGATAGTGATAGATTTATTGCAGTTTGTCCTGAGGCGCCCATAGTCAGTTGTTCTCCATTGATCCAGACTTTATAGTAATTTGATGAATCAAACTGATAAGTACCACAATACTTATATAAAATTTCTGGTTTGTATTTCACGGAATTCAAAGGAAAATCAATACTCTCTCCCCGCAGGATTTTAGGAACATTTTCCTCTATTCTGTATTTACTAATTCCATATCCAAATAAATCGGCATTTGTAATAATATATATGACTCTATCCCGGTCAGGATAATAAAGCAGTTCTGAGTGAAATCCGGCCAAGTCGCCCCCGTGATAAATAAGTCTTTCATTATCATCTGTTTTGGTTACATACCATCCATAACCATATTCTTCATTCTCGGCCGCTGAAAATAGTTTTTGAGTTTGCGACGCTGACAACACTTTGTTGTTTAAAATAAGAGAAAACCACTTCATCATATCGTTGTCCGTTGAAAGTATATTGGAAGCGCCGGTGTTGTTCCAATTCTGAGAATCAAGAATAGGATAGTTAATTTCTTTCCATTCATTATAACCAATAGCTATTTCATGATTAATGTCTTTTAAATCGTCTGTATTAAAATACGTATGAATCAGACCATAAGGCAGGATAAATTTATGACGGATAAACTCTGTATAGGAAATTCCCGAAACATGTTCAATTATTGCCGCCAAAACTTCATAACCGGTATTAGAATATTGAAATGATATACCCGGTTTACTTTGAAGCGGTTCGGTAAATATTTTAGATATTAATTCAGTTTTAGAAATCTTACCACCAGTCGGAAACAATTGTCTTTTAAAGCCACTCTTGTGGGTGAGTAATTGATGAATCGAAATTGCTTTTTTCTCCTCAGAAAGAGTATCCCAAAATTTACCAAGAGTATCGCCACAATTTAGTTTTCCTTCCTGCTCAAGCAATAATATTGCAGTAGCTGTGAATTGTTTGGTTAGTGAGGCAATATTGAAGGCCGTGGTTGATGTGACAGGTTGCTTTGTTTCCCTGTTAGCCATACCGAAATCCTGACGCTTTATCATTTGCCCTTTTTCAGCAATCTGTACCTGCCCGGAAAATCCCGCATTTTCGAGAAATTGAAAATATTCTTTTAGAGTATTGATTTGTTGCGGAGTAGTCCTTGGAATTGCACTCATTGAGAACAACATTATGGTATGCAGTAATGAATAAAAGAGTACTTTCATGATAATTAATTCTATTCTATATAAAAAGTATTTTGAACTAAGAATAAAATGAGCTTTGAAATAACTTCCATCTTTCCAAAAGCATTTTTCATTATATGGAGCGAAAATGAACAGCATGATCGTTACTAAATATTGGTGAAAGATCGTTATAGCATTTGTATACATGCGATTTCCTATCTTGTACATAAAGTCTAAAAGCCAAAGCAGTATTTCCACTGTCTATGCTGTCTTTATGAACTTTTAGTAATAACACACGAAGATGCCCATCACCAATTTGAGTGGCAACTTTACAATGCATTTGCATAAAAGCTCTATCTGTCAATTTAGAAACCATATGTGTTGTCGTTAATGAGAATATAGAATCCAATTGAGACTTCGTTTCAGGTTGCTTTCACAGCTTCTTTATTTTGACTACAGACTGTGATAGGCAGAGCGACTAGAAATGTCAGCCTTATTTGTAGTTTTTTAATCATTTTATGTAATTTTTTTCAAATGAAGAGAATTAAAGAGAAGTTTTCTTAATTTAAGAGCAACCAATTCTTAATGGTATCTAACATTATTTTTGAAACGTGCATTTCTCCAAACTTGTGCTTTTCTAAACTTTTACCGCTGTAGTGAAGAAAAAAATGGTCATGGTCAGATAAAATATTCAGTGTCATATTATTCCTTTCATAAGATTTCATTATTTCAATTAAGGGTCCAATGTTGAGTTCAGGATCCACTTGTTTATCTTTTGACCCATAAATGAAAAGCGTTGGAATCTTTAATAGGCTAATTTGATTAGCAGGGGAATGGCCAAAGAAGTAGCGATTCCACGGCGATCTAAAGCCATCCAGGAGTTGGTTAATGAGCTTTTTCGTTATGTTTTCTTCTTTCATTCCATGTCCTAGTAAAAAATCCTTTCCTATTGCAAAAAAGATAGAATCGTTTAAATTGTCATTTACTACAAAATCAATTATACGCTTGATTTGAGGCCTTACTTTTTCTACCACCTCTTTTTCAGCACCTCGTCGCAATAAATTAGCTGTCATTTGGTCTTCTTGTATGATGGCACCACTCACCGCATGAGCACCCAACAAGACAAGCCACTTCACTGATGTATCTTTTAAAGCTATCATTTCAGCAATCCATGCGCCTTCACTATGTCCTATGATTCCAATATTGGAAGCGTCAATTTTATTATGCTTTTTTAGAAATTGGATTGCACCCAAAATATCTTCTGAAAGTTGCGCCGTAGTGACCGAATCTTCAGAATTAGACCCTTCGGAAAGCCCATAACCACGTTTATCAATTCTAATCACAGCATATCCTAATTGATTAAAGTATGTTGCCATTTCACTGAAAATAGGTGTACCTGAAATTATTTCCTCGCGCGTGTGAGGACCACTCCCTGCAACTAAAACAATAGCTGGACAAGTTTTTTTATTTAAAGGGTAAGAAAGCGTTCCCGCAATCTTATATTCACTGGGTTTTGAAATGAAAGAAATTGAGTCCGCTTTTATTGTCAAGAATGTGTTTTTAGATTGAGCATTTGCTTCTAATATAAAGCAGATAATTTTTAAGAAAAGCGAAATTGATTTTAATATCCTTATCATTATTTTACTGGTAATTTGTTAATTTCAATACTTTTTTAGCCAATAATCCATTTCTGTAAATTCACTTCCATCTATTTTTATAGCTTCTATGGCAAGTTTTGCATTTTATATGGCTTGTTTTTATATTTTTTTTCCAAATTAAATTTCACCTAGCAATATCTTTCTACTTCTATCAATGGGAAAATATCTTTTTACCTCTTTACAAGGTGAACACCAAATCGTAAATACATCTACGATACTCGGTTTCTGTTTTTAAGCTAATTTCTTATACATTGTAAATTGTTTTAAAAGATTAAAAAAGATAAAAGTTATTTCCTAGTTCCTTTTAAAGACCAATCCATTCTGCCCCACTGCCCAACTATTTGAAAATCCATTGCTTGCAGTTGCGTATACATCACCAGAAAAAGAAGGTGATTCATCTGTCCAAGTTGTACCACCATTTGTGGTAACATATATTTTACGGGTGCCTGCCATGATGCCATTATTTGCATCTGCAAAAGAAATGCTGTATAAATCAGCAGACGCAGCATCCGCTATTTTTTGCCATGTGGTACCGCCATTGATCGTTTTCAATACGGTGCCTCCAATACCCACTACCCATCCCGTATTGGAATCAGTAAAATAAACGCTTCGCAAATCGGTAGTCACACCGCTTGTTTGAGAAGTCCAGTTTATACCACCATCCGATGTTTTTAATATGGTACCGTTGAAGCCGACAGTAAAAGCCGTATTCGGATTTAGTACAAAAAGTCCAGCTAATTCAACCGTGGTGTTGCTGTTCATTTTGTTCCAATTTGTACCGCCATCGATTGTTTTTAGCAATACACCGCCTTGCCCGGCTACCATACCTATATTCTCATTAATGAAATGAGTATGTACCAGATGTTGTGTAGTACCGCTTGTTTGCGGGGACCAGGTATTGCCATTGCTAGTACGAATAATTAAGCCACTTTCTCCCACCGCGGTACCCATGTTTTCTGAAGTAAAACTGAGATCTCTTATAAAACCCGATATTCCGGTATTTAAAGGAGACCACGCTGTTCCTGCATTAGTAGTCTTTAAAATTTTTCCATTGATGCCGCAAATATAACCGATGGATGGAGCAGGGAATGAAACACCCAACAGTACATCTGAAGTGCCACTTACCTGTTTTATCCATTTTGGAGTGGAAAGCGGAGTTGGTATAGGGTCCTCATTTTTTTTGCAATAAACCGTAACGAATGCAAAAATAATTAAGCAGCTAAAAATGGTATTTTTCAATTTGATAAAATTTTAACTATTGTTTTGTAAACTTCATTTTCACTTCCCGTGATCCATCACAATCTGCCCAGGTAAACTGGTCAAATATCAGATTGACATCATCAGCAACCGCGCCTGACAGCTCTTTTACGTTGGGGCATCCACCATTGGCACCAAATGCTCCACCGCCTGTGTATTGGCCTATAAACTGATTCATACTACAGGTAAATCGGCTTCCGGAAACCTTAAATATCATTTTTGCATCTTCTACCGTGCCCCCTTTGCCATAAGGTTTAAAATTATCAGAATAGAACAATGAACCTGTATAATCTATATTGATACGTAATGAAATGGTAAATGATCCTGGACCGGGAGGACCCAGATCTTCCCATGTGCCGAGGAAATCTCCGGCCAATACGGGTTTATCTGAAAGTGTAAAAGATTTTGGAGCTGATAACTGGGTAGAATTTTCTTTGCCTTGTATAAAGACATAAGCGTTGTAATCACCTGCCTTTATTAGATCACCATCTGAGTCCTTCACCGAAGCATCCGGTTTTATTATTTGACCTTTAGCTGTGTTTACTGCAAATGAAAAATATTTTCCTGAAGCCAACGATCCGGCAGCCTTTTCAGTTATGCTTTTAGCAGCTTTGGTGATTATTATTCTGGTATTTTGTATATCGGAGGCGACTAAGAGATTAGAAGGATCCACTGTAATTTTTATATCCGATGCATTGCCATTATTACCAATGTCGAATACAGACTTTATGGTATATAGTTTATCGGGTAATATAAAAGGTGTGCTTGTGGTTTTAGAGCATCCCATTTGAAAGTAGGACGAAAGGGTGATTGCCAGAAAGAAAATCAGTTTTAAACTTAAGTGAAATTGCATTAGATCAGATTTAGAGCAAATCTATCTTGATTCCGTATAGTATTGCTTTATTAGTAGATCATTGACCAGTATTATAGATCATCAACTGTTTTGAATAGATGCATAGGAAAGCAGACCATCTACATGAATAATAGATCATCAGACTATACCACTGAGATTTCGAGATACACATTCAATCGAATAATATTAATTTTGACATTCCAAATATGTTAACTAAATGGACTAAACACTGGATATTTTATCACCTTGTATTCTGGATATTTACTTTTTTTTCTTTCTGTTGGGATTTGCGTGAATACTGGGCAGTCGACGCATTAGGATTCTGGTCCAGTGTTATTATCAAAGTCGGGCTACTGGCCGCACTGGTATATGTCAATCTTTTGCTTCTCATTCCACATGTATTTAGCAGAAGTCAGGTCCTTTATTGGGTTTCAATAATAATCTTAATAGTTTTATTCGTATTACTTTACAGAGGTTCCTATTTTATGACCACAAAGGACGCATACGAAGTATTTATTCCTTCTGCCTTAGATCAGAATTTTAATAAAACATTTATAGCGATACGTTACCTTCTCTTTTCTATGTTTTTTAATTTTCTACGCGGATGGTTTGATCAGGAAAAAAAATTGAATCAAGTAAAACTAACCCAGATCAGTACTGAACTAAAACTATTACGGGCCCAAGTAAATCCCCATTTTTTATTCAATACTCTGAATAATCTGTATAGCCTGGCATTAAAAAAATCCGATTTAACACCTGGCCTTATACTTAGACTTTCTGATATGATGGAATACATGCTATCTGAATCAGCTGACACTAAAGTGTTACTTCAAAAAGATATTGACAACCTTATTAATTATATAGAAATAGAAAAAATTCGGCAGGGCAACAATGCAATCATAGAATTGACCATACAGGGTGACCTAGAGGGTAAAAAAATAGTACCCTTATTATTAATGCCTTTGGTTGAAAATGCCATAAAACACGGTATCAATACATTGCAACAGAATGCTTATCTCAATGCCACACTTTCGGTTACAGGTGAATCATTAGTATTTACCATAAAAAATAATTTTTCCGATCTCAAATCTTCTGATTCGGGTGGGATCGGAATTAAAAATCTTAAATCACGATTAGAACTTCTCTATCCCGGTGGATATTCCATGGAAATCGGCCCAAATGGAAACGAATACACAGCTATACTTAAAATCACTCAAATATGAAATATAGCTGCATAATAGTGGATGATGAACCCCTGGCTCATGATGTGTTGATACATTATATTTCATTTATACCAGAGCTCATACTTACCGCTCAGTTTTTTAATACTTCGGAGGCCAGGCAATATTTGGATAAAAATGAAATTGATATTCTATTCCTGGATATAAAAATGCCAGGGGAGGACGGTCTTCATTTCCTGGAAAAATTAAATCAAAGGCCCATAACCTTGATGACTACGGCTTTTCGTGACTATGCTATCGAAGGTTTTGACCTGGGAGTGATGGATTACCTGATAAAACCTATAAAAAAAGAACGCTTTGAACAAGGCATTCAGCGGGCTATTGAGTTTTTAGAACTCATGAAGAAAAACCCGATACTAATAGATGAACCCACCCCATCCAAATCCAGTTTTACTATCAAATCAGGCACCAAATTGATTTCATTAGATCTGAATTCGATAACTCATATTCAGGGATTGAAAGATTATTCTATCCTGTATACCCAGGATGCTAAATATGTAATCAAAGGATATATAAAAAATGTAGAAAAGATGATGCCTGAAAAACAATTTATCAGGGTCCATAAATCATTTATAGTGGCTAAAAATCTAATCAAAACTA
>CAYNIG010000179.1:0-10566 GCA_964396995.1 uncultured Saprospiraceae bacterium
TTTCGCATTCTTCTATTTCGTGATATACCCGGTTTTCTATAAATATTCTTTCGAGATTGGCAAAATGCCATAGTTCATTTAATTCATCCCGTTTTATTTCGAGCTCTCGTTTTAACAAGGATTTCGTATGTTCTACAGAAGCTTTTAGTATATCGGAAATGGTAAGAAACTGTGGTTTTTTATCTATGATCACACAAGCGTTGGGCGAAATAGAAAGCTGGCAGTCAGTAAATGCATACAAAGCATCAATAGTCACATCAGGAGACACTCCGGGCTGCAGCTCAATAGCTATTTCGATATTGGCTGCCGTATTGTCCGTAACCCTTTTTATTTTAATCTTGCCTTTTTCATTGGCCTTGAGTATACTCTCTATCAATGATGTGGTCGTGGTCCCATAAGGAATCTCGGTAATAATCAGATTCTTTTTATCTATCGCTTCTATCTTTGCTCTTACTTTTACTTTTCCTCCACGTTCGCCATCATTGTATTCACTTACATCTATGCTACCCGCTGTTTGAAAATCAGGATATAATTTAAATCTTTTTCCTTCAAGGTGTTTTATGGCAGCATCCAGGATTTCATTAAAATTATGAGGAAGTATTTTAGTACTGAGGCCTACTGCAATACCTTCCACACCTTGTGCTAATAATATGGGGTATTTGGCAGGCAAGGTTACCGGCTCTTTCCTTCTGCCATCATAAGATAAAAGCCATTCTGTGGTCTTTGGATTAAATAATACTTCATGAGCAAATTTGGTGAGTCTGGCTTCGATATACCTGGGTGCTGCTGATGACGCTCCGGTGCGGTTATCTCCCCAGTTTCCCTGGGTGTCTATTAGAAGCTCCATCTGGCCAAGATTGACCATGGCATCTCTGATCGCTGCATCACCATGCGGATGGTATTGCATAGTATGGCCTATTACATTGGCTACTTTATTGTATCTGCCATCGTCTATTTCATAGAGTGAATGCAATATTCTCCGCTGTACGGGTTTCAGGCCATCTTCTATAGCCGGAACTGCACGTTCAAGTATTACATACGATGCATAATCCAGGAAATAGGATTCATACATACTGCTTACAGAGGTAATCTTAATGCCTTCCGTACCACGTGGGACGGGCACCAAAGGAGGGTTTTTCTTCTTTGCCATGTACTGAAATGTAGTTTTCTAAAGGGCAAACATATTAAGAAAAATTGTAATTTGAAAATCTGATTGCGGTTAACCAGAAAGTGAGTCCCCTTTTATTTGATATTCACAACGGATCTTATTATGAACAGAAGAAAAATATTCCAGGCAAATTAAAATTCGATCATTAAAATATCAGCATCAACTTACCACTACAGAAGTATATACCGTAGTTTAAAAATCAAGTGCGGCAAAATGAGAATTAACCCACCCAAAGGTTAAAATTATTGAAAAAACGAGCAGCAAGGGCCTACGATCGGCCGTTTTATCTTAACTTGGATCTCCTAAAATCCAAGGGTCATGGATATATTAATTCCTTTACAATCAGAAGACGATTTTATAGCCGCCTGCGTGCGTAACGAACGCTGGGCCCAAAAAAAATTGTACGAAGATCATTTCAGCATGATGATGTCGCTCTGTCTGCGATATGCAAATACCGATGAAGATGCCATGGACATCCTCCATGAGGGCTTTATCAAAGTATTTAAGCATATAGACAAATACCAGCCAGGCACTTCCATAATTGCCTGGATCAGGCGCATCATGGTGAATACCTCCATTGACTACTACAGGAAAGAAACCAGGCGAAGGACGGAAAATATAGATAAAGCTTTTGCGGTCAGCTCCGAAGAAGTGGATGCCGTAAGCCGATGTGGTGAGACTGAAATTTTAAAAGCGGTACAAAAATTGACATTTGCTTACAGATCGGTTTTTAATTTATATGTACTGGAGGGGTTTTCACACAAAGAAATTGCTGAACAACTCGGCATCACGGAAAGCACATCCAGATCAAACCTGGTAAAAGCACGGATCAAATTAAAAGACATATTATTAGGAAAAGGGACTACTGGAAATGGAGAGTAAAGAATTTGACGATATTATTAAATCAAAGCTGAACAATATAGCTGAAGCACCGGATGCACGGGCATGGGATCTATTTACTTTGGCTGCCCTGAAAAAAGGTGAAGACGAAATCTTTGATGATAAGACTGCTGATGTACTGGTGAAAAATGCCTTAGGTAATTTTAAAATTGATTATGATGCCAATACCTGGGAAACACTGGTAAATAAAATGGATCAGAAAGTCGAAGATCCGGTATTACTTCAAAGAAAATTCGATAGCGAAATTTCCAATTCGCTTAAAAGTGTGACCCGAAAGTACGACAGTGGATCCTGGCCAAAACTAGCTGCGCGGATAGAGCAGGAAGAAAAATATCTGAGACATTATTACAGAGCCAAGTTTGTAGAAGCCTGTGTATTTATCTTTCTTATTCTTTCACTGGTGCGATTGGGCGAGACTGGCAAATTAAAACTCCCTCTCGTGGAGAAAGAAAATAATGTTCAAATTGCCTTAGATCCAAATAAGAATATAAACACTTCGATATCTTCAAAAGAAGAAAATATAATTGGATCTGACATTCTTTCTGATTCTAAAACCTCAGAAAGTAAAATAAGCCTTTCCAAAATAGTGGCCAAAGTGAGTGAAAATTTAAATGAAAATTCCAAATACATTTTTGAAAAATTAACATCCGGTTTTCCAATTGAAAATAGCCTGATTGACAAACCCGATGGCCTCATAGAATTAAAAAATAATTCAGTATTACCCAGTCCCACTATTTCCGGACTGGAAAATAATATCAATCTTCTTGAGGATGAAATTACAGATACCAGGAACCTGGATCATGCGATTGCCTCTGTAAACATCGCCCAAGTCAAATTGTTGAATAGTCCAAATAAACTTCACGAGGTAAGCCTTGACATGAATGAAGTGTACGTGCCTAAAAGAGATTTAAATATAAAAAAGCTTAAAAAAGCAGTGGCAGTTGGGGAGTGGAAATTGGGAGCTTATACGCATTTCGACTATAATGAAATTTATTTCCCGGAGTCTAAAATAGGTGGAGTATTAGGAAAGCTCAACACATTACCTGCTTATACAGCTAAGTCAACTGGCTATGGAAGCGGATTCAAGGCTTTGTATTTAAAAAACAGAATCGGTCTTGAGTTTGGAGCCGGATATTCAAATAAGTCTTATTCTCCTAACCGGGAATACAATGGAAGTAAAGAATTCAGAGCATACTTTAAAAATATTGAGTACGATATAGTGGAGATTCCAATGGCTGTGAGATACTTATCCAAAGTCAATACCCGCATGAGAACCTTTGCTCAGGCAGGCCTGAATACTAATTTTATTGCAAAATCTTTTTATGATATTGCCACCAAAGAGCAAGCCACACGGAGTATAACCACCCCAAGTGCAAGAGCTGCCGAAGAAAGGTACTTTACCAGCACTGTAAAACGGGAATTTATCAAGCTTGATAATTCTAAAGTAATGGTCTACGCACAAGGGTCTGTCGGCTTAGAATGGAGACTAAATTCAAGAGTAGATCTCTCCAGTCAACTGATATATAGCCAACGAATATTAAACAAGAAGTTTGGTGATAATTTTGATCAGTTTAAATCATTATCACTGGAAGTTGGACTGAAGACTAGACTTTAGAATTAATTGACCCTTTTTTTGTTGTCTTTTCATCATCCGTAAGTTTTTTACTGATTCAATAAACGGAATTAGAAGTTCAATCATTTTTCCTAAAAATCCTTTTGTTTCCTGTGCAGGTGGAGCTTCTTCATTCGATTCCATTTTATTGCTTTTTAAATGCAAAATAACCAAAGCTGCAGGCAAGAAAAATATGGAGCACAACCGGTATCCATCCCATTGCATTCATGGTGCCATTTAGTACCGCCATCAGTACTACTGGGGTATCTAAAATATTATATACCAGGTTGGTACGCAATATATTTAACTGGCTTTTACCATCTGTGCTGACATTTCGGTTTAGAAAAAATAATATCGCCGATGCGGTCAGCGAAGAGCCTAAAATTCTGGCCATCAATACTCCGGTATCATTTAATGCCACTCCATATTGCGACATAAATAATGAAGGAATTAAAAATAATCCCAATCCAAAACTTCCATAGAGAACGGACCATATTTTGAAAAACAAATTTAGTTTCATGTTTAATTATTTAGAATAATGAATACCCGATATTTTGGTACTAATGAAATGCATTATTGATTTCAGCAGTATCTACGTACTCATAGTGACTGATTACTTTTCCATCCTGGAGATGCCAGTGATGTGCCCATTTATTTGAAGATTGCTTACCTGTAGGCCTGGCTACCGATGTAAGATGTCCCAGCGCTACTACGTGATTTCCATTTGACACTATAGTATCTACTTCAAATTCTTTAAATTCATTCGTAGACCCTACAGCTTGAAAAAATTCGAGTACACGACTCTTCCCTTTAAATGTACCTGCAAAAGGGACCTCAGCGGAAACTGGTAATTCCCATACAATATCATCGCTCATAAGATCGAGCAAGGCAGGTATGTTTCCCTGTTTAAAGAAGGCATATCCTTCGTTTACAATGTCTGTATTGGTTTTCATAATATTTATTTTTTTATTTAAATACGAAGTGGGAAATAGATTGGATTTCAAACCAAAAAAAAATTCTAATCCTATTCGTATTTGAACAGGTAATTTTGAATGAATACCTGGAATTTGGCAATAGGAATCAGAAAAGGAGCGATTAATTTTATAGATCTGCTGACTTGAGCTTGGATAGGTTATACTTGGCTTGGTAAACTATATTTAGCAGTATATCCGAAAACCCTAATCATGAAATGATCTCCCCATACAAATACTCTTTATTGCTTTCGCTCTTTATTTTTTTACTTATCATTTCGGCATTCTTTTTATACACCTCATTAGTAAGTAGGTCCTTCAGTTTATATTCGAATATATCTTTAGCCAATTTTTTAACAGGGATTCCTTCTGGTCCCAACTTTAGATCTGATATGGTTTTGCTCCAAAATGGCTGGTCAAGCACATGAGAAACGATGAGGCTAGGGCAGCCATATTTAAGAGCAGTGTGTGTGGTACCCGACCCACCGTGGTGAACTACTGCATACATTTTGGAGAACGCCCAATCGTAAGGAATATTGGCGACAAAAAATATATTGTCTGTGTGAGTATCTGGTTTCACTATTCCTCCCCATGAAGTATTTATGATTGCTGCAATATTATGTTTATTAAGTACATCCATAAGTATGCTGGTGGTTTTTATGGGATTTGCATTAATCATACTTCCAAATGTAATAAAGACTATTTTGGAATGTTCCTCTATAAATTTTAAAAGTGGCAAGCTTGGTTGCCAATGTGTGGTTTTATCTCTTTCATAATAGCCTACTACTTTTGCTACAGGGGGCCAATAATCAGGCCGGGGAAATAAAGATGGAGAAATGGTATATAAGGTCTTTTCCGTATTCAACATCGCTTTCTTAATTTCAGAAATCGCAATATTATTTATTCCATAATCCTTTATATAGGGCATAGAAACTCTTTTTATCACGACTGCTTTTATAGTATTGATCAGCCATGTGCTCAATCTATTCATATACTTTCCATAATGACCTCCAAGAGGAGATAAGTGGTCAATAGGGTGGGTCATAAAGGGTATCGGACTGACCATTATCGATTTACCCGGATGTGTAATACTCCATATTAGTGCGATATTGCATTTGGGATGGTAAAAGATTTTATCCGGGTTTTTATTTATCTGTATTTGGTGTTGAAGAAGTGTCATCTCTTTGGAATGCTTTATACCCATTCGAGCCATTTTTATAAAGTACTGTATTCGTTGAATAAAAGAACCATGCCCTCCCATAAATTTTTTCGCTTCCTCGCTATTCATCATGTCCAAAAAATCTCTAGTAAAGCCTTGAAATGGAATACCCATTTCCTCTACAGTTTCTCTGAATTGCTCCGGAAAAACACAGAATACTTCCCAATTTTTATCCCTCAGTAACTCTGCGATTGACAAAAATGGTTCTATATCTCCTCTGGTGCCTATTGAAAAGAGTATTGCTTTCATACAAAAAACTTTCTGACCTGCATCTTATTTGTTTCTGTGGTCTGAGTATTATTAGTAATGTTGGCTTGGTAAATAAAAAGGATGAATTTACTTTTTTTATTTTACTACCAATACCGGTATTTCCAATTGATGTCTTACAGCGTTGATACTGGTCCCTAAAACAAAATCTTTTAATCCCTGGTGACCATGAGCACCCATCACCAACAGGTCTGCATTAAATTCTTTGGTTTTTTCCACAATGCCTTTTACGGGATTACCGAATCCAAATGAATAAGTTGCGTTGTATCCAAGTTGTTTTAATTCGTTTATATAGTTTTCAATATATACTTGGTCAGACTGAGTTTCGAAATCATCTACCTCTTTGCCAAAGACGAAGGCACCGGCCGTCTCCACGACATGTATTAGATGATAGGTCGCTTCTTTACCACCCTGGGACAAGCTGTGTTGAATGGTTTTGATATCACTATCGCTGTAATCGACGGCTATGGCTATTCTTTTATACTGTTGTGGCTGGAATTCTTTTATTTGCTGGTATGCCAGGTGAGGTACCGGGTCTTTGGTCTCTGTTATTTTGTTTCCCAACAAAGGCCTTATGGTAATATAGATTAAAACAAACAAAGCAAACAAGGCAATGAGGAGTACCATCCATTTCAATGGATTCATACCGGAAATAAACCAATCCGATAAAGTGGCATAGACCAATTTGATATTTAATCCCACTATGATTAATGCAGATATCCAGGCTAATACCTGAACGTATTTGGCTACCACAAATTCCCTCATCTTGATTTTATCTGAAACAAAATGAATAAGAGGTATGATGGCAAAACCCAATTGAAGACTTAAAATTACCTGGCTGAGCACCAGCATTTTGCCGGTGGCGCTCTCACCCATTATTTTAATAGTGATCAACGCAGGTATAATAGCTATCAGGCGGGTAATAATCCTTCTGAGCCAGGGTGCAATCCGCAGATTGAGGTATCCTTCCATCACGATCTGTCCAGCCAAAGTACCGGTAATGGTACTGCTCTGTCCGGAAGCAATCAATGCCACTGCAAACAATATCGGAGCCAACTGATTGCCCAATACAGGAGCTAATAATTCGTGTGCATCTTTGATTTCGGCTATTTCATACATTCCATTTTTGTAAAAGGTGGCGGCCGCTAAAATTAAAATTGCCGCGTTCACAAAAAATGCAAGATTGAGTGCAATGGTGGTATCTATAAAATTAAATTTTAATGCTTTCCGTATTTCGACAGGATTATTTTCAAATTTTCTGGTTTGCACCAGGGAGGAATGCAAATACAAATTATGAGGCATCACCGTAGCCCCTATAATACCAATTGCAATATACAATGCAGCATCGTTGGGTATGGTGGGTATGAATCCGGTTGCTATTTCTGCTATTGAAGGTTGAGCAATGAATAATTCTATAAAAAAAGCTATTCCGATAACCCCTACCAGTGCCATGATAAATGCTTCAATTTTTCGGATACCCAGATTCATTAAAAATAATAGCAAGAATGTGTCCAATACAGTAATGGCCACTCCCCAGAACAAGGGCAAACCCAATAATAAATTGAGGCCTATAGCCATCCCCAGCACCTCAGCCAGATCGGTAGCAGCGATGGCAATTTCAGCCAGAAAATACAAAAAAACATTTACATATTTAGGATAGATCTCCCTGCTTGCCTGTGCAAGATCCCTGTTTCGGACAATACCCAATCTTACGCAAAGACTTTGCAACAATTGGGCAATAAGGTTGGACATCAATAAAACCCAGATGAGCTTGTAACCAAATTGACTTCCCCCGGCAAGATCTGTTGCCCAATTACCAGGATCCATATAACCCACACTAACCAGGTAAGCAGGGCCAATGTAAGCAAGCAAACGCTTGCCGAGCGGTTTCCTGGTGGTATCTACTGATTTGTGTACTTCAGATAATGATGCATTTGTTTTATGTGGTTCGTATTTAGCCATAGTCTACACGCTTTTTACCAAGATTTTTTCTGCTGCCTGGGCGCTCAATGTCCAGGAATTAGTATCATTTAATTTAATGATCAGTGAATCATCAAATTCTATTTTCTCTTTCACTTCAATAGTCTGCTCTATGGCCAATGGGATACTGTCTAAATATTTCAAAAATGAAGTTCTGTGATCTTTAACTCCCACTACCTTGACTTTTTCTCCAGGTAGGACTTGTATCAACGGCTTTTGTAATCTAAAAGTAAATTTTCCGGTAGCATCAGGAATAGGATCTCCATGAGGGTCGTATTTGGGATAGTTTAAAGATTCATCCAATTTATCTATCAACAGGTCACTTTTGATATGCTCCAGTTGTTCGGCTATTTCATGCACTTCATCCCAGGAGATTCCAAGCTTAGTATGCAAAAAAGTCTCCCAGATGCGGTGTTTTCTGATCAGTTGCAATGCCATTACCCTTCCAATGGGGCTTAGTTTTACGCCTTTGTATTTTATGTATTCAATCAGCTTTTGGTCTGATAATTTTTTCAACATATCCGTCACCGATGCAGCAGTGGTGGCCAGATGATCAGAAAGGGAAGAAGTGGAAACGGAAAAAGAATCTGATTCGGATAGGTGATATATTGCCTTAATGTAATTTTCAATGGTTTGACTTGGCATTAATTCAAAAATTTAGACAAATCTAAATTTTATTTTATACAAATCAAAATAATTTTACTACTTGACTAAATATTTGTATATTAATCATTTATACTGATACCGCCTCCCCTTTCATCTTTTCTGCATTATCAGCCACGCGGAGTTTTTCTATAATATCCTCGATGTAACCATCCATGATGACATCAAGATTGTAAAGAGTGAGATTTATCCTGTGATCGGTAAGTCTGTTTTGGGGAAAATTATAGGTTCGGATTTTCTCTGAGCGGTCACCGGAGCCTACGATTGATTTTCTTTGGGCAGCAATACCTTCATTATGTTGTTGAATCTGAGCCTCTTGTATTTTTGAAATCAATCTTCCCATCGCGATCTCGCGGTTTTTATGCTGAGATCGGCTTTCTGTACTTTCCGAAACAATGCCTGTAGGTATATGTGTAAATCGTACTCCAGACTCTGTTTTATTTACGTGCTGACCACCGGCACCGCTTGCTCTGAAGGTATCCACCCGGAGGTCGGCTTTATTAATATTTACATCTTCCAGTTCAAGTTTGGGAACTGCGACTACCGTGGCAGCAGAAGTGTGCACCCTTCCCTGGGCTTCTGTTTTAGGTACTCGCTGCACCCGGTGAGTACCGGATTCGAATTTCATTTTTCCATACACATCTTCTCCCGTCACCTCCAAAACTACTTTATTATAGCCACCTACTGCTCCTTGGTTTTCGTATATCAGTTCAGTCTTCCAGCCCTGCTTTTCAAAAAACCGGGTATACATTCTGAGCAAATCACCGGCAAAAATGCTGGCCTCATCACCCCCAGTACCCGACCTGATCTCAAGGATAATGTCTTTAGAATCTTCAGGGTCTTTTGGAATTAGCAGCTCTTTTATTTCCGTTTCCAGCTTTTCTATCTCTTCCTGTAATGAGGCTATTTCTGCCTTGGCCATTATTCGAAGTTCTTCGTCACCCTCGTTGAGCATTTCTTTTGCTCCTTTCAATTCGGATTCGTATTGTTTGAGGTTTTTGAAGGCTATTACTATGGGCTGTAAATCTTTGTATTCTTTATGTACTTTGGAAAAGCGGGCAGAGTCATTTACCACCTTAGGGTCGGACATTTGTTCTTCGAGATCGTAAAACCTGTTGGAAATGGCTTCCAGTTTGTCATGCATGGCGGCGCAAAATTAATCCAAAATAAGCGTAAGCGGTAATTTGAATGATCTCTTTGTGGATTATACCATTTGAATACACTTTATAAAGTCCGATTTTCAGTTCAATTCCGTAATTTTACAGACTGCATGCCATTAATTAAAATTCTTTTTTTTGGACAATTGGGAGAGCAAATTGGAAAGTTATCTTTAGAGATGAATGAGGTGGATACTACAGATCAAATCGTAAATGAACTCAAAAGTCGATATCCCATCTTACAGCATCAGACCTATCAGATAGCTCTCGATAAAGAAATAATCAACGAAAATACACCAGTCACCGCGGGGCAAGTATTGGCATTCTTGCCTCCGTATGCCGGTGGATAAAAATTAAAATATCATGTCAGAACATAAAATCCGTTCTATTTTTATTGATGGACCAATTACAGGAAATTTTGTTGGTGAAAAAATCACCCATCATATGAACAAAACCGATATAGGTGGCCACAGCATCTTCCTGGGCCAGGTGAGAGCTGATGTGATCGATGGCAAAACGGTCACTGGAATAGAGTATTCGGCCTATACCGATATGGCACTTGAAGTGATGCATAAGATCAGACAAGATATCTTTGCCAAATACGATCTTACTTGTATGCATGTATACCA
>CAYNIG010000180.1:0-10554 GCA_964396995.1 uncultured Saprospiraceae bacterium
AAAACAGTCCCTGTAGAACGGCCTTTAGGCTGTTGATTGCTAACAGGCTGAAGCCAATTCTACGGTAAAACAGTTCCCTGTAGAACGGCCTTTAGGCTGTTGTGGCTAACAGGCTGAAGCCTATTCAACGGTAAAAACAGTCCCTGTAGAATGGCCTTTAGGCTGTTGATGGCTAACAGGCTGAAGCCTATTCTACGGTAAAACACCTCCCGGTAAAACGGCCATTTGGTTGTTGATTATTTACAAAACTTTGCTCTATTGATTATGACCAAGATCAGAATTACTGTATTTTTTGATTGTACTATCTTTGCAACCCATCTATGTCATCAAAATTACATAATAAAATAAACCGCAAAGAGCTAAAACAAAAATTTGCAAGTATAAATGAAGACCGCCTGGTCATCTCATTTTACCGCTATATTACAATAGAAAATCCGGTGATTTTCAGAAATGAATTATACAGAATACTGGACCAATTATCGGTAAAAGGCAGAATATACATTGCGCGCGAAGGGATCAATGCACAGATCAGTGTACCGGTAGAACAGGAAAATAATTTTAAAAATATCCTGGATTCCATTCCCTATTTACGGGGTATTCGCTTAAACATTGCGGTGGAGAATAAAGCAAAGGCCTTCTTCGCATTGATTATTAAAGTCAGACCTAAAATAGTAGCAGATGGCATAGAAGATCCGGAATTCGATGCGTCCCTCTGCGGTACACATCTGCAAGCGGCAGAATTCAATAAATTAATTCAGGAGCCCGGTGCAGTGGTAGTGGATATGCGCAATCACTACGAAAGTGAAGTGGGGCATTTTAAAGGCGCCATTGTACCGGAAGTCACTACCTTCAGGGAGTCGTTGCCTATAATAGCAGAGATGCTACAAGATAAAAAAGACAAACCCATCATCATGTACTGTACCGGTGGGATCCGGTGTGAAAAAGCAAGTGCCTACATGAAATACAGAGGTTATGAAAATGTATTTCAGCTGGAAGGTGGAATCATAAAATATGCTCATGATGCACATGAACAAGGCCTTCCTAATTTATTTATAGGAAAAAATTTCGTGTTTGATGAACGATTAGGCGAGCGCATAAGTGAAGACATCATAGCCCATTGCCATCAATGCGGCACGGTATGCGATGATCATACCAACTGTGCCAATGATGCCTGTCATATCCTTTTTATACAATGCCCTTCCTGTGCTGCCAAATTCGATGGCTGTTGCTCTCAAAAATGTGCAGATTTTATAAAATTACCCAAAGAAGAAAGATTGATATTGCAAAAGACAGAAGTGTTTAATGGGAGTAAATTCAGCAAAGGCAGATATAAGGCGCACCAGGTTGCATCCGGAGAGCTGGTTACCGAATAGTGTTTTTTTATTTTAATATTGAGTGATAAAAGGATTTTATCCAGGCTGGATTGATGCCCATACAAAACGCTGAATACGCAACCAGGTTTGCACATTGTACTTTAAAATAACCATTAGATTTATACTTTCTGTCCGATACCTGGATTGTTTTATCTAGAATTGCTTTTTTATATCCGAGTGATCGGGCTCTGCGCACCAAATCAAAATCCTCCATTATATTGTAATTTTCATCAAAACCATTCAATTCATTAAATACCTCTTTTAATATGAATAAACTTTGATCTCCGCCTCCCTGGAAAACAAGCAGATCGATTTTAGTAAAAAATGAATTTATTATTTTAAGCCCTTGATTTTTATTACCTATTCTTAGCCTGTATCCTCCTAATTTGATTCCACCCTGCCTGGCTTTTAGTATATCCTGGCTAAAACTCGTTGGGGGAATACTATCCGCATGCAGAAAATAAAGTATATCATGAAGAGCATTTTTTGCTCCCAGGTTCATTTGCTTAGCCCTGCTGCTCACTTCGGTGTGAAATAATCGTACTGGGTAGGAGGTCGCCAAGGAGCAGGTATTGTCTTTCGATCCGCCATCTACCACGATTATTTCATCTTCTGCACATTTGCTTTTCTGCAAATAGTCTAAAAGCACCGGCAATAATTTTTCTTCATTCAATACCGGAATGATGATGGAGAGAGGCATTCTGCTAAAATAGGTTTATTATTCTACATTTGCGATATGATGCCTGTCAAACAAGTTTGTGTCTATTGTTCCTCCAGCAATCAAATTCCCACAGTTTATTTTGACGATGCCCGAGTCCTGGGGCATGTCCTGGCCCAAAATGGAATTACATTAGTTTATGGAGGCGGATCTTCAGGATTAATGGGTTGTATAGCAAATGAAGTCCTTTCAAAGAATGGAAAAGTGATAGGAATCATTCCTGATTTTATGAAACAGGTAGAATGGGCCCATACCGGAGTGACGGAACTGCATGTAGTAGGTGATATGCACGAAAGAAAGAAAAAATTTCTGGATGGTACCGATGCCCTGGTGGCTCTGCCGGGGGGTTGTGGTACTCTTGAGGAATTATTGGAAGTAATCACATTAAAAAGATTGGGCTTGTTTACCAAACCCATCGTAATCGTGAATGTAAATGGATTTTACAATCCACTTCTAGAAATGCTGCAACGGTGTATTGATCAAAAATTTATGAATCAGGATTCAAATCAAATGTGGAGGGTAGTGTCCCGATCAGAAGAAGTAATCGATGCCATACTGCATGCTCCTTCCTGGCACGACGATGCTATACACAGAGCCACGTTAAAATAAGATGTATTACCTGCTTTCAAAAATACTCCTGTTTCTGTTAAGCCCATATTATTGGATTGTATTCCTTATTCTGCTTGGGATCCTGGACAAAAATAAGACCAGGAAAAAAAAATCTTTTTGGGCCGCATTCCTCATTTATTTTATTTTCGGAAATAGTGCTTTGATTAATTATACCTATAAAGCTATTGAACCTGCACCTCTGTTTCAACAGAATATTACCACTCCGTTTGAATATGGCGTTGTCTTGGGGGGTGGCTTTGTGTCATACAATGAATCTTTGCCCGATCGGGTCATTTTTAATGAAAGTGCCAATCGGCTCACAGAAAGTCTTGAACTTTTCTATTCGCATAAAATAAAAAAGCTCATCATCAGTGGCGGGGCAGGCGGTATAGGCCGCATTAAAAACATCGAATCGATACATGCAGCAACTTTTTTAAATGAAATTCATTTTCCGGACAGTGCATTGATCATCGAGTCTGCAAGTAAAAACACCTATGAAAACGGAGTCAATGTGAAACACTTGCTGGATTCACTGGGATATACCGGGAAGGTGCTGTTGATTACTTCTGCCATCCATATTCCCAGGGCTTTGGCCGTATTTAAAAAACAGAATATTCAAGCAGTCGCTTACCCTGCAGATTACGAGCAAAAGCCAAAGCTTGAATACCTGGATTATTTCTTGCCTGGCGTGCGCAATCTAAACGACTGGCAATTGATATTCAAAGAATGGGTAGGTTATATGGTATATTGGATAAAGGGCTATATTTAAAGTGATAAATATTGGCCTGTTTTACATAGTATAAATTGACTACTCTGATATAACCTCATGATTTCTACTATCAAAAAAGAGAGATAGCCTTTATTTCCAGGTCAATTAACAAGTTATTATAGCCTTTTATCTGAATGCCTCACCGGATTAAGTTACCTTTGCATCCTTTTTCAGCAAAACTTCATAAGAATATGGATATCAGGAACATAGCAATTATCGCTCACGTAGATCACGGTAAAACTACATTAGTAGATAAGATTTTACATGCGACTAAAGTATTCAGGGACAACCAGGAGACCGGTGAGCTGATCATGGACTCCAACGAACTCGAAAGAGAGCGTGGCATCACCATATTCTCTAAAAATGCTTCGGTTACCTACAAAGGAGTGAAGATAAATGTGATTGATACTCCGGGTCACGCCGATTTTGGTGGTGAAGTAGAGCGTGTACTAAAAATGGCTGATGGGGTATTGCTGCTGGTAGATGCATTTGAAGGTACTATGCCCCAGACCCGGTTTGTATTGCAAAAAGCATTATCACTCAATCTGAGACCTATGGTGGTTATCAATAAAGTGGACAAACCCAATTGCCGGCCTATTGAAGTACATGAGCAAATATTCGAACTATTTTTCAACCTCGGTGCTACCGAAGCGCAATTGGATTTTCCTACCTACTATGGATCCGGTAAACACGGTTGGTTTAATGATTCATTGACTCCTTGTGCAGATATTACCCCATTATTAGACGGCATTTTAAAACATGTGCCTCCCCCCACAGTAAATGAAGGTAACCTTCAGTTGCAATTGACATCTATCGATTATTCTTCTTACCACGGCCGTATAGGTGTAGGGAAAGTAAACAGGGGTATAATAAAAGAAGGTCAGCAAATAGCTTTGGTGCAGGCAGATAAGACAGTACGTACAAAAGTAAAAGAGCTCTTTGTATTTGAAGGTATGGGTAAGAAAAAAGTATCCGAAGTACTCGCCGGTGATATCTGTGCAATTGTGGGCATTGATTCATTTAATATTGGGGATACGATATGTGATGCAGAAGCACCTGAAGCATTGCCAACCATTACCGTAGACGAACCGACTATGAATATGAGTTTTGGAATAAACAATTCTCCATTTTATGGCCGCGATGGTAAATACGTAACATCAAGACATTTAAAAGAAAGACTGGCAAAAGAATTGGAAAAAAACCTGGCGCTTAGAGTAGAGGATACGAATAGTGCGGATACCATGATGGTGTTTGGCAGAGGTATACTTCACCTCGGAGTATTGGTTGAGACCATGCGCCGCGAAGGATATGAACTTACTGTTGGTCAACCCAAAGTAATTGTAAAAATGATCGATGGGGTAAAACACGAACCATTCGAATTATTAGTAGTGGATGTATTGGCTGAATACAGTGGTAAAGTAATAGATCTCGTAACCTCCCGAAAAGGTGAAATGCATGTAATGGAAACCAGAAATGATATGCAACACCTTGAATTTGAAATACCCTCACGGGGGTTGATTGGTCTCCGATCGAAAGTATTGGTGCAGACTGCCGGTGAGGCCATCATGTCTCATCGATTTATAGAATACAAACCCTGGAAAGGGCCACTTCCGGGTCGAAATAATGGTGCAATCATAGCCAAAATTCAGGGCCTCGCCACAGCATATTCACTGGATAAATTGCAGGACAGGGGTATCTTCTTTATAGAGCCTGGTGATGAGGTATATCCTGGTCAGATCATCGGTGAAACCAACAAACCCGGTGACCTGGTAGTGAACCCATGCGAACCAAAAAAACTGACCAACATGCGTGCTTCCGGATCAGATGATGCTGCCCGCATCTTCCCTAAAGTGGAAATGTCGCTGGAGGAGTGCATGGAATACATTGAGTCAGATGAATGTATAGAAGTAACTCCTAAAAATGTACGGTTGCGTAAAGTAGTATTGGGCGAAGAGGAAAGAAAAAAATCTCAGCGTACAGCCCAGGTGGAGATGGCATAATAGGAAGGTAAAATTCTATTTAATCGATAAGGATTATCAATTTCTTTATTTAATATAAGATAACTCAATCTACACTTCAGGTATTTGAGCTATTTTGGATTGCATGATCCCCTTTGGAAAAAATTATTTCTGGCTTATAAACTACATGAAAAAGTAGGGTTCCGAATTTCAGGAAACTCCCTGGTCTAAAAGATGACTTTCTTTAAAATCAGGATGCCAGATGGAGATATCAATCTCAAATTCTTTTTTGCCGAATTTTTAGTATACTAGCTAAAAATGACCAATTGCGTAGGTTACCTAATCATATTGGACAAGCACAGCACACAAATCCACTAGTTTGCAGTCCTTTATTTACCTTATCCATAGTTGACTTTTCCTATAATGACTAAAAAGAAGAAAATGGCCATGGTCTGAAGGGAATATCTGGATGTATTTTTCATTTAATTAAAAGGGCGAATTGGATTAAGATTTAAAATTTAAATTCTTGTATTTTGATAAACCACCCAATATAATGTCATATGTTACATAAAATATTTATAAAAAAATAATATAAAACATTCCAGATTTAAGATATAAAAAATTAATTTTACTTAAAATAAGTTCAATTTGTATTTATTTTTTGACCCCAGTTCAAATTTTATACTTTTAAAATAAAATTAGTATGACCAGAAAATTATTCCTTTATTGCACACTTTCTATTTGCCTTTTCATCCTGCCATCATTTCTTGAAAAAGAAGTTTTCATGGTTCCGGGCCTTGACGCTCCACAAGCAATCGGAGCTTATTTAAACAATGTGTTCCCATCCACTTTGCAGACTAGTTTGACCACTGAAAATGCATTTCCAAACCTCACTTTTTATGAACCAACCCAGATTATAAAATATCCTGGTCAAAACAAACTGACTGTGGCATGTAAAAATGGCATTATTTGGATTTTCAATAATGATCCGGCAGTGACCACTAAAACTGCTTTTTTGGATATTACTGCTAAAGTGAAAGACTTTAACGACGGTGGATTGTTGAGTTTTGTCTATCATCCTGAATTCGGGGTGCCGGCATCACCAAACAGGGGATATCTATATGTATGGTACCGGTACATTCCTAATCAGGCTCATACTGGTGATGAAGCCTATATGCGTCTTTCCAGGTTCACTTTGGCCGATGGGGCATCCACCATACTTTCAAGCTCAGAATACGTTTTAATTCAGCAATACGATCGTCAAAACTGGCATAATGGTGGCCAGTTAAATTTTGGTGCGGATGGCTTTCTTTATTTTTCAATAGGAGATGAAGGAGGAAGCAATGATCAATATAATGTGACCCAACAAACAGATAAATTTTTCTATGGAGGTGTTCATAGAATAGATGTAAATCAATCAGGAGTCAATAGCCATACTATTCGTAAACAACCTACCATGCAGGCTACTCCACCTTCCGGTTGGCCTAATAGCTATACACAGGGTTATTATATTCCCAATGACAACCCCTGGCTGGATGTGGCCGGCACTAAATTGGAAGAATTTTATGCTTTGGGTGTAAGAAGCCCATACCGTATGAGCATCGATGCTATCACGGGAAATATATTCGTAGCTGATGTGGGGGACGGAACGCAGGAAGAAATTGATATTATAGAAAAAGGAGGCAACTACCAATGGCCATATATGGAAGGTGTCGCCAACGGCCCAAAAACTAAACCCGCCACATTAATAGGAACAGACAAAACCCCATTATACACGTATGCCAGATCAGTTGGCACCTGTATCATTGGTGGATTTGTTTACAGAGGCAGTATGTTCCCTTCTTTAGTGGGTAAGTATATATATGGCGATTATACAGCTAAAAACATTTCATACCTCAATATAGGCTCCGGTACCAGCTCTACAGCCACTTATTTATTCCCTGTACCGGCTGTGGGAACTGGTGATCAGGCCAAGCTGACCTCTTTTGGTACAGATGATCAGGGAAATATTTTTTTCTCGTCTATGTTTAATTTTAATTCAGATGGAGGTAAGATTTTCAAATTTAAAGCTTCCGGGGGTTCCACTACATTACCGGCCACTTTATCAGCTACCAATGCTTTTACCAACTTGGCCACACTCACTCCTGCTCCAGGCATCATTCCGTTTGATGTAAATACTCCCTTGTGGTCAGATGGAGCAGCAAAACAAAGATGGGTGGCTATTCCCAATGATGGTAGCCATAATACCACTGCTGAAAAAATAATTTTTAGTGAAGAAGGAAATTGGGTGTTTCCTGCCGGCACGGTTTTAATAAAACATTTTGACCTCCCTGTTAATGCTAATAATCCCTCTCTGGTCAAGCGAGTTGAAACCAGGTTTATTATTTTAGGGGCCAATAATTCTGCCTATGGAATTACTTATAAATGGAACGACGAAGGCACTGAAGCTTACCTATTGCCGGGAGCCGATACCAGGGTGATCCCTGTTACCGAAGCAGATGGCTCTGTCCGCAATCAAACCTGGACATTTCCCAGCCGGTCAGATTGTTTTACCTGCCATACTTCAAATAGCAACTTTGTACTCGGTATGAAGACCCGTCAATTGAATAAAGAAATCCTCTATCCTACAACCGGTCGCATATCCAATCAAATTGAAACTTTTTCCAGCCTTGGCATTTTTGATCAGACCATTGCCAATACTTCATTACTGCCTAAATCCGTTTCTTTAGATGACCTTTTTGCAACCACTGAGCATAAAATAAGATCATATATTGATGCCAATTGCAGTTCCTGCCACCGCCCCAATGGGGTTACCGCAGCTTTTGATGCCAGATCTATGACAGCTCTTCACGACCAGAATATGATCAATGCAACAGTACAAAGCCAGGCATCAGTTCCAGGGTCCATTGTGGTGAAACCAGGTGATATATTAAATTCAGAGATCCATAAAAGAGATGCAAGTTTGGCTCCTAACCAAATGCCACCTCTTGCAAAGAGCATCAATGATGCAGCCTATTTAAGTACCCTTACGAATTGGATAAATGGACTTCCTTCGACCTCTCCTTCGGTAATGACCACGGCAAGATATAGAATCAAATCTAAAGCATGCTCTAAAGTCCTGGATGTAACCGGCTCTTCAGCCACATCCGGTGCCCCGGTTATTTTATTTACCAACAATAATACAACTAATCAACAGTGGGATATCGCCCAGGTGGGCAATAAAAAACATACTCTGGCTGCAGCTCACTCCACCCTGTTGCTCAGTGCTCCCAATATGCTTATTCAAAACGGATTGCAGCTGGTACAAGAATCAGTATCTACAAAACAGGATAATTATTGGTACTTCGAGGCCACCGGCACAGGATCATATAAAATTAAAAATGCATATAATGGCTTTTGCCTTGGTATAGCAGATACGGCAAATAATACACCGGTTTTATTTATGTCACCGGCTAGTTCATCATACCAGGAATGGGAAATTACCACCGTGCCCGGCGCACCATGCCAAACCACAGTGTATCTTTCTGATTTAACCTGGACCAGTAGTACCAATGGATGGGGACCGGTAGAAAAAGACCGTAGCAATGGCGAAACCGGAGCTGCTGATGGAAGGACTATTACCTTAAATGGGGTTACTTATACAAAAGGGCTTGGTGCACATGCCAATTCGGTCATCACGTATGCCCTCAACGGCCAATATTTACAATTTAAATCAGATATAGGATTGGATGATGAGGTGACCAGCGGTTCAGTAATATTTAAGGTGTACAAAGACAATGTAGTGTCCTATACCAGTGCAACCATGAATTACAATAGCACCACTATCAACCTCAACATAGATGTGACAGGAGTAAATGTATTAAAACTGGAAGTGACAGATGCGGGTAATGGTAATGGGTCAGATCATGCTGACTGGGCCAATGCTCATTTGACTAAAAACTGTGGTACTACACCGGTAGTCACCAATGTAAGTTTGGAAGCAGAATGTGGTATCCTGGGCAGCAATTGGTCTAATCTTACCAATACAGGTGCTTCAAATGGCAGATATGTGGTAGTGCCTACTTCCAGTTCTGTTTCCAGTTCCTTGAATTCCGCGCCAACCTCTACTGCCAGTCACCTGGTGTATAATTTTAGTGTAACGCAGGCCGGAAATTACAAGGTATATCTAAGAAACAAAGTACCCAATAGCAGCCAGGATTCGTACTGGGTACGCATGAATGGTGGTACCTGGATAAAAAATAATAATATACCGCTTTCTTCATCCAGTTTCAGTTGGAACCAGGTTCACAATTCTGATGCTTCCGGTGCAAATGTTACGTTTCCTGTAGTTGCCGGGAATAATACCCTGACCATTGCGTTACGGGACAAAGGCACTCAATTGGATAAAATTTACATTACGCTTAATGGATCAATACCGTCTGGAGCCGGCACCAGTGCCACCAATTGCTCTACTTCCATTGCAGGTTTGACTTCCAATCAAAGTTCTATTCGGGAAATGGAGCAGGAATACAGACTTAATCTATTCCCCAATCCTGCATCGGATGAAGTGACTCTTACCTGGCCAAATGTTAATCCTGGTGTTTGTAATATCCAGATCATGGATATCGGTGGAAGGATTGTAAGGAAATTCAATGCCGATCGCGAATTAGGTGGTACTACCTTCAGACTCCACGATTTAAACGATGGCAACTATACGATTTTTGTTTTTGCCAAGGATGACATTACCTATACTAAAAAACTACTGGTACATAAAAAATAAATTGTCTATATAGGGTAGCTGAAATCGTCAATTCAATAAACCCCCAATTTTTTGATGGAGTGAATTGATTTTTTCAGCTACCTTTTTTTCTGATCGTGCAAAGGTCATGTGGAGACATTTCCCTCCTATGTCATAGTATTTAAGTCAACTGGAATTTACTTTCCATTTTTATCCTTAGTTGCATGACAAAATGCAAGAATTTGCAAATGTGGGGATGACTAATAATAGAGAAGATGGATAAAGAAGAAAGAATACAGTACAACCAAAACACAGTAGAAACAGAGGTTAGTCAATGGGTAGAAGAAGAGTTTACCATATAGAATCCCTTATTGCCAGCCCTGAAAGGGCTTTGTTTTACAACCAAGATC
>CAYNIG010000181.1:0-7917 GCA_964396995.1 uncultured Saprospiraceae bacterium
GTTTCAAAAAACGCTTCCACATCGGATTGTTTTGAAGCCATTAAAATTTTACCGGGTGATAATTTATAATCCTGGTGATTGGTGGTATACTGTATCGAACCCTTTACCACATATTTCAGACTAAAAGATCTGAAAGCATTACGGGTATACCAGCTTTTAAGCTCTGAATAATAGACAATGTTTTGATCCTGGAGTTTATTTAATGATAGTTTGTTCTCTTCCGTTAAAAATTGATATAATGCTGTTGACATATTTGATTATTGACTATGCTATTTTGATGAATTTGAAGTGGTCTTCCGGTAATTACATAAAATTAGGCTGTGCACTCAACAGACAAATCCCCCAAAAAGGGGTATTAATTCAAATTTAAGGAACAGAACCCAGAAGTACATCTTGTATCTTTACACCATGATCGGATTGCCTGTTTCGCGAAGATATCTTTTTGGAAAAAAATCCACCAATGCCATTAATATTATCTCCGGCATTTCAGTGTTAGGCATCAGCATAGGTACAGCCGCTTTAGTACTGGTGATGTCGGTACTCAATGGCTTTGAAGACCTCATCAAAGGATTGATCAGCTCCTTTAATCCTGATTTCAAAATCACATTGACGGAGGGGAAGACTTTTGAAAACAAAACTGATGTGTATTCACAACTTTTACACATTCCTTATGTCAATGCAGTAATACCCTACCTGGAGGAGACTTCCATGCTTGAATATAAAGAAGTGACTGATTTTGCCACTTTAAAAGGAGTGGATTCTAATTATATACAGTTCTCCGGTTTACATGAGAAAATGGAGGAAGGCAAATTTGAATTAAAAAATGAATTGGGATATACAGCAGTGGCCGGCCTGGGTATTCGAAATAAATTAGCCATATCGATAGATGATCCTTTTGCTTTTCTTACCGCTTACATGCCTGATCAAAATGGCTCTGCATTCAGGCCGTTTAAAAAAAGAGCTTTATCTCCGGTTGGCGTTTTCAGTATTCAACATGATTACGACAGTAAATACGTATTTGTCGACCTTCATTTTATGCAAGACCTGTTAGGTAAGGAAAATCAAATTTCGGGATATGAAGTCAGGCTCTCCGATTATAATAAAAAGAAAGAAGTAGAAAAAGCTATTTCGCTGATTATGGGTGCAAATTTTAAAACCCAGGACCGCTATCAGCAGGATGCTGCATTTTATAAATTAATGAAATTGGAAAAATGGATATCTTATGCCATACTCAGTTTTGTACTGATACTGGTCGCTTTTAATATTGAAGGAGCTCTCTGGATGATCGTACTGGATAAGAAAAAAGACATCATGGTGATGAAAGCAATGGGTATGAAAAATAATTCGGTAAGAAAAATATTCCTGCATACCGGAATGTGGATAGTGGGACTGGGTATTTGCAGCGGTTTCGCTATTGCTATATTATTTTATTTTTTACAGCAACAGTTTGGTATTGTTCCTATACCTGAGGGTTTTTTGGTTGACCGATACCCGATAGATATGAGGTGGTTTGATTTTATAGTGGTTACACTTACCGTACTGGCTATTGGATACATAGCATCCTATTTTCCTGCCAGGAAAGCTGCTTTATTGGATGAACAAATAAGATATGAATAGCTCCATGCTAAAAAGAAAAAAGATTGCCACTGTTTTCTAAACCGGGACAACCTTCTTTCTACTGATAAGGGTAATACCTAGTATGATCCTTGGGGCTTATGTACCTGAACAGGATATTTCCACGGGATGAACAAACCTCACTTCAGAATATAGTGTAACCAGCAAATAATATGTCACCCTCTTTTCTGAGAATATTTATTCTTTTTACCTTAATATTGCATTTCAATGTTTTTAATATCTATAAATAGATGAATATCAATCATTTAATAAATTCATTTACCGAAGTTGAAACGGTGATGCCGGTATTGTTTATCGGGCATGGCTCACCTATGAATGGGATAGAAATAAATGATTTTAGCAAAACATGGTCAGACTTTGGAAAAAAAATTCCTGTACCAAAGGCTGTGTTGTGTATCTCTGCTCATTGGCTCACAAAAGGAACCGCCATCACAGCAATGCCTTACCCCCGTACTATCCATGACTTTGGCGGTTTTCCTCCGGAATTATTTGCAGTAAAGTACCCTGCCCCGGGAAGTCCGGATCTGGCCGGCCAAACCAAAACATTAATTAAAAAAACGAATGTTTCGCTTGATCACGATTGGGGATTAGATCATGGTACGTGGACTGTGGTAAGGCATATGTATCCAAAGGCTAACATACCCGTATTGCAACTGAGTATTGACTATTATAAGCCGGGCGAATATCATTATGAATTAGCAAAAGAATTACAAACTTTACGAAAAAGAGGGGTTCTCATCATGGGGAGTGGCAATATGGTGCATAACCTGGGTATGGTAGCATGGGATAAAATGAATGAAAAATCATATGGATATGACTGGGCCATTGAAATGAATCAGCTTTTTAAAGATAAAATTCAGGATAAAGATCATCCTGCGTTGATAAATTATGAGAAATTGAATAAAGCAGCCAGGCTGGCTATTCCCACACCGGATCACTATTGGCCATTGATTTATACATTGGGGGCTTCCGCTGCAAAAGACAGCATTTCTTTTTTCAACGACAGACCTGTGGCAGGATCATTGACAATGACTGGCGTAAAATTTGGATAGTTACCGGATTATTATTTACTTAAATTTTATGTGCTTTTCCATATCCCCTGCATCTTTTACTTATTTTTGATCACCAATAATTTTATACAAAAAGAATGACTCGACTAAGCTTATTTATTTTGTTCCTTTTTCTATTTAGTTGTAAATATGAAAAAAAGACAGCTGAACCTGAAATAGCAACTCCTGTACCAAAGCTCAAAATACCTTCATTTAATAAAGACAGCGCCTATATCTATTTGCAAAAACAAGTTTCTTTTGGCCCCAGGGTACCCGGTACGGAAAGTCATACCCGATGTGGGGAATGGATTATAGAAAAAGCAAAATATTTTGGAGCTAATGTAATTACTCAGGATTTTCCCGGAGAGGCATTTACCGGAGCTAAATTTCAAGCAAAGAATATCATAGCTGCTTATAATCCGGCTGCTAAAACAAGGATCATTCTGGCTGCCCACTGGGATACCAGAATATCAGCCGATCACGATCCGGACAAAACAAAACGAAATCAGCCAGTGATGGGTGCTGACGATGGCGCAAGTGGCGTTGCTGTTTTATTAGAAGTTGCCCGGCAATTACAAGCTACTCCCATTTCTAACCTGGGTGTAGATATTATATTTTTTGATGCAGAAGATCAGGGAGGAGAAGGAGGCGATGGTACTGACTGGTGCCTGGGCTCACAATATTGGGCTCGAAAAAAACATGTGCCCAATTACCAGGCAAAGTATGGAATATTACTCGACATGGTTGGAGCTAAAGTACCCAGATACACAAAAGAGGGGTCATCCGCATCTTACGCCAGAGGGATATTAGACAAAGTATGGGACCTGGCTCAGAAAATGGGTTATGGTAATAGTTTTGTAAATGAAAGTTCACCACCAATAGTCGATGATCATTATTATATAAACAAGGATGCGGGCATTCCAATGATTGATATTATAAACCGACCTACCAATAGCAATTTCGTACCGCACTGGCATACGGTAAATGATCAAATAGCTAATATAGAACCCGAAACTTTGCGATTTACCGGACAAGTAGTACTGGCGGTAGTATACAGAGAAGCCAACGGGGAATTTTAGCGCATTGTCAAATTGTACCTACCTTTGTTTTCCCTTAAAAGCATTAAAAATTTATTTTAAATTATGGCTACAGTAAATGTGGGATTGGTACAAATGTCTTGTGTAAAAGAGAAAGCTGCCAACCTGGAAAAAGCAATTCTAAAAACAAGAGAAGCAGCGGCCAAAGGCGCACAGATAATTTGTCTGCAGGAGTTGTTTACATCACTGTATTTCTGTGATGTGGAGGACTATGATCATTTTGGATTAGCAGAATCTATACCCGGTCCTACAACCGAATCGTTACAGGGAGTGGCAAAAGAACTGGGGGTGGTAATTATAGCTTCATTATTTGAAAAAAGGGCCCAGGGAATATATCATAATACTACAGCGGTATTGGATGCTGATGGCAGTTATCTCGGTAAATACCGTAAGATGCATATTCCTGATGATCCGGCCTTCTATGAAAAATTCTATTTCACTCCCGGCGATCTGGGATATAAAGTATTTAAAACAAAATTTGCTTCCATAGGAGTACTTATTTGCTGGGATCAATGGTATCCCGAAGCTGCCAGGTTGACTGCGCTTATGGGAGCAGAGATATTATTTTATCCTACAGCAATTGGTTGGGCTACATCGCAGGATGATGCAACCAATAACGAACAATACAATGGTTGGCAAACAATTCAACGAAGCCATTCCGTGGCTAATGGTATACATGTGGTAAGTGTAAATCGCGTCGGTTATGAACAGGATGGACTCATGAAATTCTGGGGAGGATCGTTCATCTCCAATCCTTTTGGAAAAATTTTGTATCAGGCTTCTCACGATAATGAAGAAATACATGTGGAGACTCTTGATCTTGCAAAAACCGATTTTTATCGTACACACTGGCCCTTTATGCGCGACCGCAGAATTGATTCCTATGATCAAATCACCAAACGATATATCGATTGATCCAACTACCCAGTCATGCCAATAAATCCTTCACTCACTCCAGCAACCCAAGGTTATTATTTCCCAGCTGAGTTTGCACCCCAGGTGGCTACCTGGCTTAGCTGGCCTCATAAAGAAGAAAGCTGGCCCGGGAAAATTCAAACCATCTACCCAAGGTATGCCCAATTTGTAAAAGAACTTACTAAGGGACAAAAAGTATGCATCAATATTAAGAATGAGAATATGAAGTCTTTTGCGATCGAGTATCTGCTCAAAGCAAATACGGATATGTCCAAAGTAGAGTTTTATTTTCACCCCACTAATGATGCGTGGTGCCGTGACCATGGTCCTGCCTTCCTCATCAATCCTCAAGCTGATATCAAAAAAGTAATAGTAGACTGGGGTTATAATGCCTGGGGTAATAAATATCCACCCTATGACCTGGACGATGACATACCTACCCATATTGGTATCGCCTTGGGACTGCCTGTTTTTTATCCGGGCATTGTAATGGAAGGGGGTAGTGTGGATTTTAATGGTGCCGGTACCTTAATCACTTCTACAGCCTGTCTTTTAAATAAAAACAGAAATCCACAGCTCAATCAACAGGAGATAGAATCGTATCTTCATCACTACTATGGTGTGCAGCAAATACTATGGGTTGATGAAGGCATAATTGGAGATGATACGGACGGACATATAGATGATACGGTGCGATTTTTTAATGAAGACTCGGTGATCACAGTGATAGAGCCTGACAAAAATGACGAAAACCATAATTTACTTGAGCACAATCTCAGACAATTAAAACAAATGAGACTGATCAATGGCAAACAACTGAATATAGTGGAATTGCCTATGCCCGATCCCTTGTACTATGAAGGCCAGCGACTGCCTTGCAGCTATGCCAATTTTTTGATCACCAATAAATCAGTAATCGTACCCATATTCAATAGTAAAAAAGACGATGAAGCGCTACAGATCATCCAATCCTGTTTTCCTGAAAGGCAAATAGTAGGTATTGATTCGACTGATATCATCTGGGGATTAGGTAGCTTCCATTGTTTGAGCCAGCAGGAGCCATTAGTATAAATGATCCTTTTTACCTAATCAAATGCAACTATTTTCTATACGGAAAGCGACTACCCATGATCATGATGAGATCTGGGGCATCATTCAATCGGTAATTAAAACCGGCGAAACCTATGTATTCAATGCGGACTCCGGTAAAGAAAAAATGCTGGACTACTGGTGTGCAAAAGACGCCCAGGTATATGTGGCAACAGATCAAAATGGGACTATTGCCGGCACCTATGTGATCAGAGACAACAGACCTGATCTCGGCTCGCATATCGGAAATGGCTCTTACATGGTGGCCCCTTCATTTGAAGGTAAAGGTATTGGCAGACTTATGGGAGAGCATTCCATTGCTGAATCAAAACGCCTCGGGTATAAGGCCATGCAGTTTAATTATGTGATCAGTACCAATGAACGGGCTGTAAAACTCTGGCAATCGCTTGGGTTCAAAATTGTGGGAGAAGTACCGGAGGCCTTTAACCACCATAGATTGGGTTATGTAGCCGTGTATATCATGTATAAAAAACTGTAGCATCTGTTGGTATTTTCCTTAGCCTGAGACAAGTAGTAAACCATCCAATCAGTGGACCGTCTCAAAATTAAATTTTTGCAAATGAGCATGCCCAATTTATACTAAGGCAAATCAATCTATTCCATCGGGAATTAATTTTTTTTATCATTCCCACCTAATACTTAGCTTTATCAATTAAAATATAAATTATTTTTCAGGATGAAGAAAGGTATCAGTATACTTTACCTTTTATTTAGATTTTACAACTCTATTTTTACTCAGGAAAACCTGGTACCCAATCCTGATTTTGATGAAGTATTAAACTGTGGTAATGGCCCCAGCACCATAGCGCATTGGTTTATCCCCAATCCGAAAGAAATCAATCTGAATAACCTATGCCCTTATGTAGACTGGTGGAGATTCATCCGTGATAAAAAATACGGATACAATGGAAGCCAGTGCGGATATATAGAAACCTATTACAAAGGATTTGCCGATGATAATATTTACAGCGGAAGAATATACATCGCAGTGAAACTTGCTCAGCCTTTGATAGCAGATAAGGAATACTATTTTGAAATGAAAGTAAAAGCAGTGGATACTTTCCCAAATTTTAAACTGGTCAATACCATTTTTACCAATTCACAGGATGTAGCTTTTGTAAAAGAACAACCCCTTTTTGATTACGATATACCGCGTAATTTTTTGCAGATCAGACCTACTGTCACTTCCAAACTCCACGCCGATTACAATTGGCATACGGTCTCGGCTTGCTTCAAAGCGGATGGAAGCGAGCGATACATGATCATTGGCAATTTCAGAAGCGATGCCAATACAGAAACTTTTACTACCGGTAAACGCAATCCAAATTTTCCCAATGGCCTCATCGCCAACTATGCTATAGACGATGTGATATTGACAGAAACCAATATCGGCATAAGAGATACTGCCATATGCGCAGGCGAAAAACTGGAAATTAAAATTAAAAAATCCATTCCCGCCAGTTTGCAATACCGATGGAATGACGGGAGTACTGCTGCTTCTTTCAGTACCGACAAACCCGGGGATTATTCGGTCATATTCCATTACGGATCTGCATGCACCCATACCGAACCTTTCAAACTCACCATCTTTTCTCCGGATTATAAATCAACCAGTATTGATAAGTCTTTTTGTAAGGGCAAAGAATTAATATTATCAGCAGCGATAGGCGCACCCAATGAAAAAATAAAATGGAATACCGGACCGGTATCAGATGAAATTATCGTTTCCAGGCCCGGTATCTATACTGCCACCATTGAAAATAAATGCACTCAATACAAACAGGACTTTAGAGTAACCGAGGAACTCTGTGAAGACGGGGTGTATATACCCAACGCTTTTGTAGCCAATACCATATCTGTATTCAAACCGATATTTAAATCAGATTATCCGATTATATCCAATTACCAACTGCTTATATTCGATAGATGGGGTGCCCTGGTATTCAAATCCAATAAGCCAGATCTCGCCTGGGACGGGAGTCAATATGGTAAAGTATTAAATTCCGGTGTATATCTATATTACCTAAAATACGATATATCAATAAATGATAAACTACAATCGCAGGTATTTAAAGGGGATGTGACTTTATTAAAATAGTTTTTTAGATATA
>CAYNIG010000181.1:8017-10550 GCA_964396995.1 uncultured Saprospiraceae bacterium
CCCTCATCCTACAACGCCAACCTGATCACCTCATCCATCCTATCCACATACTGAAAATTGACTCCTTTGAGGTAGTCTGCATTTATTTCTTTCACATCCTTCTCATTTTGATTGCTGAGTATGATATCGGTTATACCTGCTCTTTTGGCAGCCAATACTTTTTCTTTAATCCCGCCTACCGGCAATACTTTTCCACGAAGGGTAATCTCTCCACTCATGGCCAGATGGGGTTTTACCGCTTTTTGAGTCAGTGCCGATACTAAAGTGGTAAGCATGGTGATCCCTGCTGATGGTCCGTCTTTGGGTATAGCCCCTTCCGGAATATGGATATGTATATCATTATTTTCAAACATGGAATCGTCTATACCAAAATCCTTTGATTTGGATTTTACAAAACTGAGTGCAGTAGTGGCTGATTCTTTCATCACATCGCCGAGATTACCGGTGAGCGTAAGTTTTCCTTTGCCTTTGCTCAGGCTTGATTCTATATAAAGGATGTCTCCCCCTACCCTGGTCCAGGCCAGTCCGATAGCCACGCCGGGCATAGATACATCCTGGTAGGTATCCGGACTTACTTTTTCTGAACCCAATAATCTATTTACATCTGCTTTTTTCAGGGCGATGGTATAAGATGATTTCATGGCAACCTCTTTTGCCACTCGGCGCATGAGTGAGGCTATCTGCCTTTCCATCGCGCGCACACCCGACTCACGGGTATACCCGGTAATTAAATGAGCCAATACTTCATCATTCCATTTGATGTGCTTTGGTTTGAGGCCATGCTCTGCCAATTGTTTTGGAATCAGGTGTTTTTTCGCAATTTCTATTTTTTCTTCGGTACTATACCCACTGAGCTCAATGATTTCCATTCTATCCAATAGAGCCGGCTGAATCGTCTGCAGAGAATTGGATGTAGCAATAAATAATACTTTTGACAGATCATATTCAAGCTCCAGGTAATTATCATAGAAAGCAGTGTTTTGTTCGGGATCGAGTACTTCAAGCAATGCAGATGATGGATCACCCCTGAAATCTTTGCCTATTTTATCTATCTCGTCGAGGATAAATACAGGATTGGATGAGCCGGCTTTTTTAATCGATTGAAGTATACGACCGGGCAATGCACCAATATAAGTCTTTCTGTGTCCCCGTACTTCGGCTTCATCATGCAAACCTCCCAGAGACATCCGTACAAAATTTCTTTTTAATGCTTTGGCTACTGACTTTCCCAGCGAGGTCTTCCCTACACCGGGAGGGCCTACCAGGCAAAGTATGGGCGATTTCATATCCCCTTTCAATTTGAGTATCGCCAGGTGTTCGATGATCCTTTCTTTTACATCTTCCAGGCCAAAATGGTCCTGATCCAGTATGTGTTTTACTTTTTTCAGGTCAAAACTATCTTTCGTATAACTATCCCATGGAAGATCCAATAAAAATTCTACATAGTTGAGTGTGACCCCGTACTCAGCCATCTGAGGATTGGTACGGCGCAGTTTTGTCAGTTCACGTTCAAATATTTTTTTAGCGGCATCGGGCCAGTGCTTTGCTTTGCCTTTGGTTTCCAGTTTTTTAAGTTCATCTTCCTGTGGATTTTGACCCAATTCATCCTGTATGGTTTTCAATTGCTGATTGAGAAAATAATCGCGTTGCTGTTTTTCAATATCTCCCCGCACTTTACTTTCTATCTGGTCTTTTAGCTCCAGCAGTTTCAGGTCTTTATTTATATATTCCAGTACAGCATGGCCTTTTTTCATCAAATCATTAGTCTCTAATAATTGTTGTCTCTGCTGAAGGTTTACACCCAGGTTGGAACCAATAAAATTTAATAAAAATGCATGGTCTGAAATATTCCGCAATACCGTGGCTGCCTCACCCGGAATATGCGGAGACAGGTCAATAATTTTTTTTGCCAGATCCTTTATGGTAGATATCAATGCTTCGAATTCAAGTTTGTCAAAGGGCTGTTTATAGGCTATTCCTTGAAAAGTAGCTTTGAGTACGGGTGATTCCGAGATTTCATCTACCAGCTTTATTCTTTTACGGCCTTGCAATATGGCAGTAGTGGTACCATCGGGCATTTTTAATAATTTCAGTATGCGGGCTACCGTGCCGATTTTGTACAAATCATTAAAACCAGGATCTTCGGCATTACTGTCTTTCTGAGTGATTACCGCTATGCGCTTATTTTCTTTATATGCCCGTTGAACTGCCTGGATGGTTTTCTCGCGGGTAATCGTGGTGGGCATCACTATACCGGGAAAGTGCACGGCATTGATCATGGGCAGTACTATCAATGGTTCGGGCTGATCGCCATCCTGGGTCAATTCCTCTTCTACATCCTCCTCCGTACTTAAAATTGGAAAATCTATTTCTTCCGGCCCGGCAAATCGTATTTTATCTGGATCAAACATGTCTGTCAATAAAGTATATAAATATAAGTATTATGGTACAAAGTACCTGTTTTGGTCGCAGATCAAGTGTATCAAATTATATTCCCTTATTTTTTTTCAGTCAAAAAGGCAGGGATTTGGAC
>CAYNIG010000182.1:0-10453 GCA_964396995.1 uncultured Saprospiraceae bacterium
GCTTTTTCGGAGTATATTCAATTGGAAAAAACATGTACCAGTCTTGTTGAAGCGAGGAGTTATTTGCTCAATAATAATATAGATCTGGTCTTGTTGGATATCAATATGCCCGCAATGTCGGGATTAGATTTTTTTAAATCCCTGGAAAAAAAGTATTTAGTAATATTTACCACAGCATTTAAAGAATTTGCACTTGATGGTTTTGAACTCAATGCAGTAGATTATTTGCTCAAACCCTTTAAACTGGCCCGGTTTGAACAAGCTGTATTAAAAGCACACCACTCTTTTGAATGGGCAAAGTATAAAGGCGATTTAAACAATGAATCTATCCTTCTTAAAGTCGATTATGGAGATAGAAAAATATATCTAAGAGATATAATATACATTGAAGGCCTGGATGATTATGTCAAAATACACACGGTAGAGCTCAAAATTATTGTATGCAGGATCACCATGAAAAATATAATGGAATTGCTGCCATCAACCCATTTTGTCAGAATACATCGGTCTTATATCATTCCCTATAGCCGCGTAAAATCAGTACGGAATAAAAAGGTATTGATTCACGACCTTCAATTGCCAATAGGGTCAAGTTACGAAGCCAATTTCATGTCTAATTTTAAAACTAAAATGGTTTGACTTCAAATAGCCTACCATTTTTTCGTTAAGAATTAGTAAATATTTAGCGTTAACCTCATCAAAATTGGTATTTACCGACAATTCTGATCGTGTCCTGATTCTACTTATATATTTGACATATAATTTAAATAAATATAAATGAAACGTATTGATTTTCTTAAAAAAGCTGGCTTCGGCTTGATTGCATCGGCAACTTTATTATCTTGTAAAAAGGATGAAGAAATTGGCTTAGACACTCCAACCGGTACTACCGGTTCTTCGAATGGAAGCAGTGCGGCTAATTGTACTGTCACCAATTCGGAAACAGAAGGTCCTTTTCCTACTAAAATACCGAGTTCATTACAGCAAACCAATATAGTTTCAGATAGAACCGGAGTACCAATGACTGTGAAAATATTTATCAAAAACAAGAATGGCGATTGTGTAGTGTTAAAAGAGGCGATAGTAGACATATGGCATTGTGATGCAGATGGCAATTATTCTCAATACGGTGGCACAGGCTTACAATCTATCAATTACACCTCTGCCAGTTTTTTAAGGGGAAGGCAGGTTACCGATGCTAATGGCCAGGTAACATTTGGTTCCCTATTTCCCGGTTGGTATGGAGGGCGGGCACCACATATACATGTCCATATATACAATGCAACAGGGAAGTCATTGTTAGTAACCCAAATAGCTTTCCCAAAGGAGGTATGTGACAATGTATATACCAAAGCTACCAGTTTTTATAAAAAAGGTACTCAGGATACCACAAATGAAAGAGATAATGTCTTTGGAGACGGATATGCAAATGAATTGGCAAGTATTGAAGGAAGTATCAGTGCTGGATATACGCTCACCCATACTATAGTGGTGAATGCATAGAAAAGTTCATTTAAATTCTTTTGCGCAGATCAATAAAGTTATAGCTTTCATTTTTTTCATAGTCTTAACAGGACGATAATTTTTGTGAAATAACTAATTATTAATATTCAGCATGAAAGGGGTGATCAAATTTAATGCCATAATATGGATTAATATAAAATCCAATTCCCCATGGGAAAAAGCAGTGTTTGAAGATACCTACAGGGAATTTTATATGCAAGCCCAGTACTTTAATCAAAACAATGATTTTGCAACCTTTCGAGATATCATTAATGCAAAACCAGAGGCAGAGAAATTAAATTATTTAGTTAGTACAGCAGCACACGGCCACATAGACCGACTAAAAGGAAAGATTCCGGCAATAGTAAATGTGCAAGGCAAAAAATGTATTCCGTTTACACAATTTAGATTTACAATAATAGATTCTCACGTGTCAAAAAAACAAGATCATAGTTGCACTATTGAATTTATTTCAGAGCCCATCACCTGGATAGATAACATTCAAGACAAAATGCTTATTGCTGTAGGAGATCACTCCATTTCATTGGAAAGCGGTCTGCCGGTAGATAGCGACTTGTTAGCTCTACCGCCTAATACTACCATTTTTACTTTTAAAAAATCAAGTAGGTCATGATCACACAGTCAGAAGCTATTATTTACTTAGCCGAACAAAGAAAAAAGCTAGATAACCTTTTTATTACCAAAATGTCCGGTTTGTCAGTAGTGGACAATACGATGGGGGGGAATCAATCGAAAGCATCAACTTATATTTCAAACGAGAATAGACTTTCTGTAATTTGGCCATTTGTGGGTGACCTGGATATTTCAATTGGAGAAAAGAAGTATAAATTGGAAGAAGACCAACTTTTATCTTTTTCAGGTAAAGGAGGAATTCAATGTATTTTTTCAAACCCATACCTGCATCAGGATATTAATTTCTTGGAATTTTACTTAGAACCTTCATTTTCTGATTCTCCACCTTTGATTTTTGATCTCAATACTCAATTAGTTCCCGATCAATTAACCACCATTGCTTATAACCTTTTTTTAGGTAAGTATCACTATCGAACAGAGAGTGGATATTTGGTAAAAAACACGAATTCTAAAATTAATATTTTTATACTTCATGGATCATTCGAAGTACAGGATAGATTATTGCAGTCCCGTGATGGATTGACCATTTGGAATATTGAAGAATTGGAATTCCAAGCTCTGGAAGAAAATTCTATTTTATTGATTGCAGAATGTTAAAGGGGTGAATATAGAGTGGCCTGATTCGCAAGATATTTCACAGAACTTTACAACAAACCGGTATTTATTTTATTTAAGTAGGTGTTCGTTTTTTATTCTAACCAATTCCTTCTCCATGGCTTTCATTTTATCAACATGCTGACTGGCCACATTATTTTTTTCTCCGGGATCGTTACTAAGATTAAATAATTGAGGCCAGGGCCTGTTGCCAAGCTCAATATTGGTAAGTATAGACATCATCGGACCGCCCGATGGGTGGATGTACTTCCAATCATTTTGTATTAAAGCTAAAGTACCCGCATGCAATATCAATTTCTCTCTTCCTTTTTTTGATTGGCCGGTAAATGCAGCCCATTGGTTTTCGCTGTCTGTTTTCTCATTATCGTGGTTAATTTTTAAAAGCCCTTTAAAACTGGCTATAAAATCTACTTGGGATACCAAAGCTGAAGATACCTTTGAAGATTTGATTTTTTTCGGCCAATGAACAATGAAAGGGACTCTGGTGCCGGCTTCGTATATACTGTATTTACCGCCTCGTAATATCCCCGAAGGAGTATGGCCGTTTATCTGGCTGACTGCACCGTCATCATATCCATCATCCAGCACGGGTCCATTATCACTGGTAATGATTACCATTGTGTTTTTATCTATTCCCAAATATTCCAGTTTGTCCATCAATTGTTTAATGGTCCAATCTATTTGCAGTATTGCATCTCCCCTGAGCCCTAAGCCGGATTTGCCTTTAAACATAGTGGCGGGCATACGAGGCACATGTGGTTCAGTGAGTGAAAAAAACAAGAAGAAGGGATGGCTTTTATTATTTTCTATAAACTCCAATGACTTTGCAAGAAAGGTGGTGGATATTTCCTCATCGGTCCATCGGGCAGCTTTGCCTCCGGTCATGTACCCAATCCGACCAATACCATTTATAATAGTTTGATCATGGCCATGATTCGGAGAGTTTTTTAGTTTTAAAAGCTCAGGGTTTTCTTTCCCGGTAGGTTCCGAACCAATTTTTTCTTTATAATTTACACGTATGGTATCTGATTTGTTTAATCCTACGATTACTCCATTTTCCATAAATACAGTCGGTACTCTGTCTGCTGTAGCCGGAAAAATATAACTAAAATCAAAACCGATTTCGTTAGGTCCCGGACTGATTTTTTCATTCCAATTTTTTTCTACACTTGTACCTAGCCCCAAATGCCATTTTCCTACAATAGCTGTACGGTAACCTGATTGTTGGAAAATTTTTGGAAGCGTAGAGGATTGAGTATCTATGATTAAAGCAGCATCACCAGGCAAAACTCCGGTGCCTGATTTTCTGAATGCATAAATTCCGGTCATTAAAGAATACCTGGAAGGGGTACAGGTAGCTGAGCTGGAATAGGCCCGGGTAAATCGTATACCTTTTTCCGCGAGCTTGTCAATATTTGGGGTTTTTATCTTTGAAGCTCCATAGCAACTCAGATCACCATATCCCAGGTCATCGGCATATACTATTATTACATTTGGTCTTTGAGAAAACAAATTAATAGGGACAAAGTGTGAGAAGATATAATAGACCAGTAATACCCACCGGTAATTCACTTTTTTAAAATAATTCATATTGATTAAAACGGACTCCTGATTATAGTATGAAAATACAATATTTATGGGCACTGAAGTATAAATACGGTGGGTCTTTTATTCAATTCGATTGCAGTCGTTTTCCACTCGGCTATCGGTTTGGTTTTTAAGTATTCATTTGTCCCTGTAAGATCAGTTGCTATACACAATAAGGTGGTACCCTTTAAATGTTTACACAAGGATTCAAATAACGACCGGTTGCGATAGGGTGTCTCGATAAATTGTTGAGCGTAGCCAGTCTTTTCCGAATCAGCCTCCAATTGAATAATTTTTTTTACCAGGTCAGGTCCTTGTTTTGCTGGTAAATATCCATGGAAGGTAAATCCCTGGCCATTCATACCACTGGCCATCATGCTAAGCAATAATGAAGAAGGTCCTATCCACGGTATTACCGGTATCTCAGCTTTGTGGGCTTGAAGGACTAATTGACTTCCGGGATCAGCAATGCCCGGGCAGCCAGCTTCTGAAAGCAAGCCTACATCTTGCCCTTCTTTTAATATTTCGATAGCTGGGTCAAAGGTCGGGTTGGGCTTATGCTTATCTATCTCCCAGAAAACTGAATGATCGATATCAAAATCAGAAATAACTGATCTGATAAATCTACGTGAACTTCGAATGTCTTCTACGACGAAATGCCTGATTCCGGAAAGCTTCGAAATATAATCATCCAATAATATTTGAGTTTTGGAATCATGTAGTCGGGTAGGTATGAGATATAGTTTTCCTGGAACCATAATTCTAAGCATGCATTGCCTTTCCAGTCCAGGCAGCCATGCCTGCTTCTTTCATAGCTTCTGAGAAAGTTGGATGTGGATGTGAAATGCGTGCAATATCTTCAGCTGACCCTTTAAATTCCATTAAGGTTACTGCTTCCATAATGATATCGGCGGCGCGAGGTCCCAGAATATGTACCCCTAACACCTCATCTGTCTTTTTATCGGAAATGATTTTTACCATCCCATCTAGGTCCATGCTGGCTCTGGCACGCCCCAGGGCTTTGAATGGGAACTTGCCGATATTAATTTCTCTGCCTGTTTCTTTGAGTTTATCTTCCGTTTGTCCTACAGAGGCAAATTCCGGCCAGGTGTAGACTACACCCGGAATTAAATTATAGTCGATGTGCGGTTTTTGTCCGGTCAGTATTTCTGCTAAAGCCACTCCTTCTTCCTCGGCTTTATGGGCAAGCATGGCCCCACGTACCACATCCCCTATAGCGTAAATATTGTTTTTATTTGTTTTGAAATGGTCATCTATGATAATTCTTCCTTTTTCATCCAACTCGACACCTGCTTTATCGATATTCAGCCCTTCTGTATAGGGTCTTCGACCAATAGCGATCAGGCAATATTCAGATTCAAGCGATTTTAATTCACCGGTTTCATTTGATTTGAAACTGATGGTAATTTTATTTTTCCCATTGGACACGGATTGAACTGCATGATTTAAATGAAACTGGATTCCATTTTTTTCAAGGACTTTTTTCAGCTCTTTGCTACATTCTTTATCCATGCCCGGTAAAATATGATCCAGAAATTCTATGATCTCTACTTTGGTCCCTATTCGGGAATACACCGATGCCATTTCAAGTCCTATCACTCCTGCGCCTATGATCACCATATGTCCGGGGATATGATCTATATTTAATGCTTCAGTACTGGTAATGATTCTTTTTTTATCATAATTAAATGATGGAGGGGTTATAGGCTTGGATCCTGTAGCAATAATTATTTTTTCAGCAACGATGATTTCAGTAGTGCCGTCTGTTTTTTTTACCTCTATTTCTTTTTCGTTTACAAATCCGGCTGTACCATATACCACATTGATTTTATTTTTTTTCATCAGGAAGGCCACTCCTTTACAAGTCTGGTCCACCACTTCATTTTTTCTTTTCACCATTTGCGGCATGTCCACGCTCACTTCGTTTACCCTGATACCATGAGAGGCAAACTGATGAGTAGCCTGGTGAAAATGCTCACTGCTATCTAATAAAGCTTTTGACGGAATGCAGCCAACATTCAGACAAGTGCCGCCTAAGGTATTGTATTTCTCAACCAGAGTAACCTGCATACCCAGCTGGGCACATTTGATCGCACATACATAGCCACCCGGGCCAGACCCTATGATCAATACTTGAGTATTCATATACTAATTATCCTTTTGATTTGGAGTATTTGAATTGTTGTCGGTATTTCTTTTATTTTCCGGATTATTTCTTTCTTTACTAAATGGCGGCCTTTTTGGGGGTCTGTTTGGGTTGGGATTTTGTTGGTCTCTTTGTTGACCTGGGTGTGGAGGTCTGTTTTGATTTGGATTGTTTCTTGACTGATTTTGGTGAGGTCTGTTTTCTCTGGGAGTATTGGTTTGATTGGGTTTTGGATTGGGCTTATTTCGATTATCCTGATTGTTTTTGGGACCTTGATTCGGGTTAAATGTTTGGGGTGGTCTTTGGCTACGTTCCTGATTGGCCGGTCTCTGATTTTGCTGTGGATTATTTCCTCGATTTTTATTTTTCTTCTTTTTTTCTTCGGGTAATTCTATTTCACCGGTTACATCAGCATATCCTGCATCTTCTTCTGCCGGGGTTGATGACAAAGATGCCATTGAAATGGTTTCACCAAAGTCAGCAGGGATTTCTCCTTTTTCATTTCTGGCTTTAAATGCTTTTACTTGCTCTGGAGACAAACCAAAGATAGGGATATCCCTCGATGCCTTATTCTGAGATTCAATTTCATAATACATCACGCCTCTGAAAATGTCTGTTTTTACGAGGTTGGCCCTACCCAGTTTTGAAACCAAAAATTCGATCTCCATTGGAAATCGTTCCAGTGATTCCATGTATACATCGAGTTCATAGTTAAGGCAACATTTTAGCCTTCCGCATTGACCAGAAAGCTTAGTTTGGTTAATGGCGAGATTTTGATATCGTGCTGCTGAGGTCACGACAGTTTTAAAATCGGAAAGCCAAGTAGAACAACACAGCTCCCTGCCACATGACCCTATGCCACCAATGCGTGCAGATTCCTGTCGCGCACCTATTTGCCGCATTTCTATTTTTATTCTAAATTCTTTGGCATAGACTCTTACTAATTCTCTGAAGTCGATTCGGCGGTCGGCTATATAATAAAATGTACCTTTCTTTAAATCTGCCTGATAGGCTACATCACTCAGCTTCATATCCAGGCCCATACTGCGAGCGATAGCACGACCTTTAACCAAAGCCATTTTTTCCACTTCTCTGGCCTGCTGCATATGATTTATATCCCGGTCACTTGCCAACCTTACTATTTTATACAATACCCTGTTTTCGCTGTAGCTTTTCTTTTTCATTTGTAATCTTACCAATTCGCCCGATAAGGTTACTTTTCCAACATCCTGGCCCGAAGCCGTTTCCACGACAACATAATCTCCCGTAATCACATCCATATAGGCATCCTTTTTATAAAATTCCTTGAAGGTGCCATTTTTAAAACTCACCTCAACAAATGGATATGGATCAGGATCTTCTATGTCCAATACAGAGATCCAATCAAAGGAGTTCATTCTATTGCAGCCACCGGTTGCGCAACCACCATTGCTCTTACAGCCTGATACTTTTCCATCCGCTCCACTGGAGCATCCTACACATGCCATACTAGCAAAGGTAAGGATATGTAGTGTAATTAGATGAAAAACAGATTTATATTTAGTTTTTTTATGGTTTTTTGTTTCTTGATTATCAGGATAATATCTTTAATTTTGGTCTGTGGATTTGTTGTTAAAAATAAGTATGTGCTGTTTGTGCATAGGATTGGTAACCTGTAAATTTTCATTTGAACCATCCCCCTATGCCAATGTACAGTTTATAAATGAAAATGAAAGCCGGGAATCTATATTGAAAAAAGCGGCTTATGCAGTACCTACTCTTCGGCAATTGGAATGGCAAAGGCGTGAAAGATCAGCCTTCCTGCACTTCGGTATCAATACCTTTACTGATCGGGAATGGGGAGATGGAAATGAAGATCCGCGAATTTTTAACCCACAAAATCTGGATGCCAATCAATGGGTAACTATTCTGAAAGAATCTGGCTTTAACATGATTATCATCACAGCCAAACACCACGACGGCTTTTGCCTCTGGCCTAGTGCTTTTACTGACCATTCGGTTAAAAACAGTTCTTGGAAAAATGGCACAGGGGATGTAATTAAAGAATTGGCTGATGCCTGTGTAAAACAAAAAATAGATCTGGGCCTTTATTTGTCTCCTTGGGACAGACATGAAAAGTCCTATGGAACAGAAAAGTACAATGAGTTTTTTAAAAATCAATTGAGAGAATTACTGACCAATTATGGGGATATAGCAGAGGTTTGGTTTGACGGGGCCATAGGTGAGGGACCTAATGGCAAAAAACAAAATTACGATTGGAAAGGGTACTACGAACTCATACGCACCCTCCAACCCAAAGCTACCATTGCTATCAAAGGACCGGATATCCGCTGGATAGGGACTGAGTCGGGATATGGCAGGGAAACGGAATGGAGTGCTTTACCAGTTTACGACACATCGGATTGGTACCTTCAGGAAATGAAGGATAATATCTTAGTGCCTGATATTGATCCTGTTCAAGATGAAATAGCGACCATCAATCAACTTATAAAGGCAAAGGCAATCAAATGGTATCCTTCAGAAGTAGATGTTTCTATCAGGCCAGGGTGGTTTTATCATGCCGCAGAAGATATGGCTGTAAAGTCACCAGAAAAGCTGTTGGATATCTATTTTAATTCTGTCGGAAGAAACAGTGCTTTACTGGTCAATGTTCCGCCGGATAAAAATGGTTTGATAGCAGAAAAAGATGCGACTATCTTGAAAGTGTTTCAAAACAGCCTCCGAATCATATTTGATCATAATCTGGCCAGTGATGCTGAGATTACCGGCTCTGAATTTAATTTGCAGCACAGGGTTTCTTCTGTTGTAGACAATAAATACAAAACGTATTGGAGCCCGGATAATAAATTCGCCCCGTATATTACTTTTGAATGGGATCACCCGGTTTGGTTCAATATAATATCAATTAGCGAGCAAATTGAATTTGGCCAGCGGATCAATACTTTTCAGTTGGAAGTTTTTGAGAATGACGCCTGGATTACCAAACTTTCCGGTACTACTGTCGGATATAAGAAATTGATGAAATTTCCCTACATAGTTGCTCAAAAAGCGAGATTGATTTTCTCTGAAAACAGGGACAAACCCTTTATCTCAGAAGTGGGATTTTACCAGGACTTGCCTAGTGTCACCATCTCCCCCAAAAGCAAACCTTTTAATGACAGTATTTTAATTACACTCAGTACCAATAATCCAGATGCTACCATTCATTATTCTCAAAATTTTACCACACCTTCCAGTACTACCAATTTATATTCAGAACCTATAAAGCTGACCAGTTCAAGTCCTATACTCGCAATCGCCATCAATACATCGGGCCTGGAAGGTTTTATTGCGGATGAAAATTACTCTAAATCGCTTTTTGATGTCAGGTTACTTACTACTCCGGATCCGGAATATCTGCATGAAGGCGGTATCACGCTTTGTGATGGAATAAAAGGAGATGAAAATCACAAAACCAAAAAATGGCTTGGATATAAGAATGAAAATCTGGAGATGATTATCGATTTGAATGTAAAAAAAGACATCAGAGTTTTGAATATTACTGGCTTGATAAACGAAGATTTGAAAATAGTATCTCCTGCCTCTGTAAAAGTATTTATTTCACCAACAGGTGATTTAATTAATTTCAAAATTGCTCATCAATTTGTGCCGGTAACTGATCCGGCTAAAAAGGTACAAACTTATTCCTTTTCCGGATTGAATCTCACAAGTCAGTATTTGAAAATTGTAATTGAGAATCCCGGCAAATCCAATAGGGATAGCCTGGAAGGCAAATGGATTTTTGTAAGTGAAGTGGAATTGAGGTAAGGTGGTGATTTGGAGAATGGTACAGGGCACCTCATCTCCTTTTCTTGGCAAAATAAAGTGCAACTAATCCTCCTATAATGAATACCAATGCTAAAAACACATTAGCCTCGAAACGCTCTC
>CAYNIG010000183.1:0-10345 GCA_964396995.1 uncultured Saprospiraceae bacterium
CCTCTATGTCGCCGATAGAGCCGGAAGTTTTAATAATGGTGCCTGGGATAATGAAAACACCGGTATGGGAGGGCTGGATCAGGTATTTTTGTTTGTGCAATGCTTTAATCTCTCCATCCATGATACTGGTATTGCTGGAAAAACTTTGGCTGATCACATCGCCATCTTTTATATCAGGGGCTATAAATTGCGCATTCTTGGAGTCGAAAGTATATTGAATATAAAACGCATTACCCAATAGTACCGTGTCCCGGCTGATGGAAATATTTAATGTAGGCTGTTGGCTCAAAAGTGAACCGGATAGTATCAGGCAAAATAATGTAAGTATTGATTTCATATGAACTAACATAATGCAAAAATAATTCTAACTAAGCGCATGTGCTGATTAAAATTGAAGGGCATCGCAATTTTTAATTTTTTTAATAAGGGATTCTCACTTAAAATGTAGAAGGGGTGAAAATGTAAAATTCTTTACCAATCCTTTTTAGGCGGTTTGGTTTTGGCATTTCGATTAGTCATTTTCTGTTGCACTCGCTGGTCTTCCCGCTCCGTATACTGTAATAATTGCTCAGCTTCTTCTTTTGAGAGCTTCTGTTGAGGTTGTTGGTCACCTTGCTCTGATTGTTGATTTTGTTCCTGTTTCTGCTCTTGTTGCTGTTGCTGTTGTTGTTGCTGCTGCTGCTGATCCTGCTGTTGGTTTTGTTTTTGATCCTGATTTTGCTGTTGTTGCTGCTGCTGTTGCTGCTGTTTTTGAAGTTGTTTTTTGGCTAAAGTCAAATTCTTTTTCGCCTCGTCGTCCTGGGGAGTTTTTTTCAAGGCATTTTTATAAGCTTCCACACTTTTATCATATTGCTTTTGCTGATAATAAGCATTTCCCAAATTGTACCAGGCCTTAGCGCTTAAATCAGGAGCGTTTTTTTTTGCTGCCTCCTCGTAGTAAGCGACTGCTTCTTTCGGTCTGTTTTGTTCCATGATGGCGTTGCCCAGGTTGTATTTGGTAGTTTCATTGGGCTTTGTCTCCAGAGCCCTGCGATAGTTTTCTTCAGCTTTGTTGTATTCTTGTTTGGTATAATTTTGATCTGCCTTTTTAAGTAGTAAATGTTCGGTTTGGCCGTACAGGTAAGTCGCAGACGGAGAAGCTAAAAGAAGTAAAATAAAAGAAAAAGCTGTTTTCATATTCCTTTTTTTTTGAATCGATCAAACCATTGGATAGAAATTAAAAACTCAGCAAGGAGGCAGAGAAGTGCCGGAAATAATAAATAAGGGAAATAGGACTCATATTCACTGTACGCTCGTTCAGCCACCCTTTGTTTGGTCATATTAGCAATTTCACTTTTTATTAATGGAATGATGGCATCCCCATCATCTATTGTAAAGTATTTTCCCTGTGTATTTTTAGCGATGGTAATTAAAATTTCCTGGTTCAATCTGGTTTGCACCGGTTTACCACTTTCGTCTCTTTTATAATCCTGCATACCTTGTAGTTGCACAGGGATCAATCCTCCCTGTGCAGTACCCGTCCCTATGGTAAAAATAGAAACGTTATTTTGTCTTGCCTTGTCTGCCAGATCCTTGGCAAGTTCATCATGATCTTCGCCATCAGACAATAAAATGATTACTTTTTGTGCCTCATCGTTTTTAGGAAAATTTTCCAGGCAGGTAGTGATTGCATCACTGATATTGGTGCCTTGGGTGGTAATGAGTTCAGGAACTGCTGATCTTACAAACATAGTTGCTGATCCATAGTCCGTGGTGAGTGGGGATTGCAGAAAAGCATGACCTGCAAATAATACGGTACCTATACGGTCATTGGAAAGGCTCCTGATCAATGATTCACACCACAGCTTTGCCCGCTCCAGCCGGTTGGGTTTTATATCGTTACACAACATGCTGTTGGAAATATCGAGTACCAGGTAGATATCGGTAGACTTTATTTCTATCTTTTCTTTTCTGGTGCCCCATTGAGGGTTGGACATCGCAAGTATTATTAGCCCAAGGCCGATGATCCAAAGTACAGATCTGCGTTTGGATTTTTTAAAATCCAATGCAGGTATCAATCCCGGCCATAGTGATTTACTGGCAAACGACTGCAGTTTTTCAATCGATGACCTTAAAACAAAACGTTGTATTAACACCAATACTACGAGTAAGGCCAATAGATTTAATATTACGGGATGCTCTAATCTAAACATGTTACTCTAGCCAGGATTTAATTACAAAATTGCGAATAAGAAAATGAAGAATCAATATCATCAGTGCGGCTCCGGCAAAAATCTGAAATACCTCAGTGTACCTGGTAAACCGCGTCACCTCTATCTCCGTTTTTTCCAATTTATCAATTTCATCATATATTTTTTGCAAAGCAGACTCATCTGTGGCACGGTAATATTTACCTCCGGTCATTTCACTCACTTCAGTCATGAGTTTTTCATCAATTTCCACCCGAGACATGGCAAACACATACTGTCCATCACCTCTGCGTGTGACCGGGGTTAGTGCTTCACCCATGCTACCCACCCCCACAGCATAAATTTTTATATTAAACTCTTTGGCGATCTGGGCTGCAGTCAACGGGTCTATATATCCCGAATTATTCACTCCATCGGTAAGGACAATGATAATCTTACTTTTAGACTCACTTGATTTTAAACGATTAATGGCAGCTGAAAGTCCCATTCCTATGGCAGTACCATCATCCAGTTTGCCTACTCCCAACTCTTTCATGAAATTCTTTAATACCTCATGATCCGTAGTAAGTGGGCACCGGGTATAGCTCTCACCTGCAAATACAGCAAGTCCCAACCTGTCGTATTTTCTTTTATCGACAAAACGCTGTGCTACCTCTTTACTTACACTTAATCGATCGGGTTGAAAATCCTGGGCCAGCATAGAACTGGAAAGATCTATTACTAGAAATATATCGATAGAACTGGCTTTTAGTTTTTCTTCTTTCCATATTCGTTGTGGCCTGGACAAAGCAATTACCAACAATATAAATGCCAGTACCTGCATCCAGGGCAATATCTTATTTAACTGATTTTTCCAATTTTGACCAACCTTGGGAGTAACATAACCAAAGTGTACAGACCCGGATGGCCTGGTCCGGTATTTTCTGAATAATGAAATGAGAAACGGCAATAGTAATGCCAGTGTCAGAAACCAGGGATACAATAGCCGGTAATTTGCAAATCCTTCCATTAGCTGGTTGTATTGGTTTGAACATTTGTTTCCGGATCTTCTTTAGTGAAAAGTACAATCTCAATCGCACGATCCAATGCCAGGGCATTTGCATTTTCTTCGGGGATACCTTTTGCGAATTTCACCCAGTCAGCTATGTTTAATATATCATCTACAGACTTGATCATCTCGGGCTCAGCGATATGCTTTTTCAGATCCCGTAATATTTCAAGGCTGGTTGATTCCAATGCGGGAATTTGGTATCTGTTTTCAAGGTATTCCCTGATGATATAGGTAAGCTGACTGTGATATTCTTTTATTTCTCCTTTTTCCCAAAGACGGGATTCTTTTAATGCTCCCAGCTTTTCCAAAGCTATCTGGTGTGCCGTTTTGACAATTTCTACAGGTACTATAATTTCTTCCCCTTTTCGATTTTTCATTTTTTGCAGGTAGCGATACAATACAATCCCAAGACCTGCTATGGCAACCCCGATATACCACCAGATATAGTCTTGCCAATTATTTTTTTCCTTTACTATGCCTTTTATGGGTAGTAAGCCCGTACTGTCGGGCTCTACTCCCGTGATTTCAATTGGAATTTCATAGGTAGCCAAAGAGTCACTGGCTTGCACAGCATATAAAGTCGGTATCTTAAAAATTCCTTCATCAAAGACGGAAAATCTGATTTTTTTCTCTATGGTGGTGTAAGTACTGCTTTGGGTTTTGATCCAATCTGTTTGACCCACCCGCTCAAAAAACGAACAGGTGTCAAGATTTTCAAGGTGAAAATCAGGAGATGGACCACCTAATGAAGTGGTATAGGTTAAGGTCAGATTTTGTTGATCTCCTATTTCCATTTTAAGACTGTCCACTTTGGCTACAAAACTATTTTGACCTTGCAGATAGCCATACAAGAACATCATTAACATCCACCATTTCACCTGTATCATCATGCTGCCTTTGATCTTTTCTTGAAAAATGCCATCAATGCTTCTATATACGAGTGATCAGTTCTGAGCTGAATCAGATCGGACTGTGATTTATTAAAAATATCTTTGGTGACCAGGAGATGATCTTGAAACTCGTGCTGATAAAGTGTGCGGATAGTTTGGTCTGAAGTATCAAGCCATTTTATCTGCCCTGATTCCATATCATAGGTTTGAATAAAACCAAGGTCTGGTATTTGCTCTTCAGCTGGATCAAATAATTGGAGTCCAATCAAATCATGTTTATTGCCAAGTATACGCAAAGGTTGATAAAAATCTTTGGCTCTGAAATCGGATAATATAAAAGCAATACTTCTTTTTTTGATCACATTATTAAAGAACTGTAAAGCCTCACCCAGGTTGGTTCCTTTTCCTTTGGCTTCTGTATTGATTAACTCTCTCAGAATACGCAGTATATGTTGTTTCCCTTTTTTGGGAGGGATAAATAATTCGATTTCATCCGAAAATAATATAAGTCCTACTTTATCATTATTAGCTATTGCAGAAAAAGCCAATACAGCACATATCTCGGTAGCCCACTCTCTTTTTTTCTGTTCGAAAGTACCGAAATAAGCAGATTTACTGATATCTACCATCAGCATCAGGGTAAGTTCTCTTTCCTCTTCATATATTTTTACAAAAGCTTCGTGTGTGCGCGCGGTCACATTCCAGTCAATGTTTCTTACATCATCACCGTATTGATATGGTCTTACTTCGCTGAAAGACATTCCTCTTCCTTTGAAAGTACTGTGGTATTCACCTGAAAATAAATGCTTGCTTATACTCCTGGTTTTGATTTCAATTCGCCTTACTTTTTTGAGCAGCTCTGCGGTATCCATCTCAGGTCAAATTTATAATGGAAAGTACTGTGAATTTAAGGTAGATCTGATTTCATAATACGGTATTACGATTTGCCTGAATCCATAGATCACATCATACGGAGCCGTAAAGGCCAGACCTTCTTTTTTTATGGTCATCATGGAAAAGTCATCGATGCTGAGTGACTGATAGTCTAAAGCAGTTGATGATTTTAATTTTTCCAATTCTTTAGTGAGCAGTTGATTTCTGGAAATTCTGAATTCGGTCGGATTGGCTATTAGATCGGATTTGAACAGCACTGTGCCTTTCTTCAAATCAAAATTAAATGGTATGGAGATGATTTTTTCTTCCCATGAATTCTTGATATGCATAATACCGGAGGCAAACTGTCCATTTAAAAATTCCACTTGCGGCCAGATACTCATTCGATACATCATGCGTTCATGCAGTTTTTTTTCATCCGTGATAGCCGCCCTTTTCTTATTTTGAATGGTATTTAGAAATGAATCAATCAGATTTTGTGTCCAAAACGCAATTTCACTATGATCTATTTTAAGAAAGTTAATGTCTACCGCCATCCAATGATCCGCGAAAGTTTCCTGGATCACCTGATGTTGTGCTATTAATTCCATGGATTGAGAATATTCTATATTGCCCAGTTTATACCGGACATCCAGTTTTTTATCATTTATTTTCCAGGTATTTAAGGTTCCTGCCTGGCGGTGCAGATAATCTTCCAGGTTCGACTCCTGTGCATACCCTTCTTCATCCTTTATGACCGATGTCCCATTCAGTGTTTTATTCAGCAGTTTATAATAAAAACGTGCACTGATCTGGTCATTAAAGTCTTTTTGCAACATCACCTGGGACTCAGAGGGGTCCGACTTTGGGGCAAATGATTTTATCCAATAAGCGGAGGAAGAAGTACGCGATTGACCTTCTTTCAGACTTAGCGGGGCATTAAAATTGTGTTTGGAATTGTACCAGGTACCCTTTGCCAGGCTGCCATTTAACTGTAATACTATTAACCCGGTGATATTGGCATTGAGATCCTGCTCTTCCAACCGCAATTCATTATTGATTTGTTTTCCACTGACTACATATTTATTTTTATCATCTCCAAAATACATAAACCCCTTACAGGATTCTCCATCGGAGGCTAACTCAAATCTCACCGGTATTACTTCATCCCACACCCCCGTGTACTGTTTCTGCCATGCCACAGTTTTGTTTTTAAAAAACAATTCCTGCAGATTTTGGTCTGGGTATTGAGACGAGCCTAAATGAGGAAAAAGGATATAAAATAATAGATACTTCATTTATGGTACTTCTACTTTGGAAAGGATTTCGGAAACAATGTGATCCGTGTTTTTATTTTCTGCTTCAGCTTCATAGGTAAGGCCGATCCGGTGTCTCATGACATCTTTAGCGATATATCTTACATCATCAGGTATTACAAATCCCCGTTTGTTGATAAAGGCTACGGCTTTTGAGGCTAAAGCGAGATTGATGCTTGCTCTGGGTGATGCACCATATTGGATAAAGTTTTTAATGTGGTCAAGTTTATATTCGGAAGGCTGGCGCGTGGCAAATACAATATCGATTATATACTTTTCGATTTTCTCATCCATATAGATAGAATGCAATACTTCACGGGCTCGAAGTATGTCTCCCGGTTGCACTACGGAATGAATGGCGCGTAATTTTTCCTCTCCAAGATTTAGTCTGATGATTTGCCTTTCTTCCTCCTTCGAAGGATATCCTATCAATACTTTTAGCATGAATCGATCTACCTGCGCTTCGGGGAGTGGGTAGGTACCTTCTTGCTCAATAGGGTTCTGAGTTGCCAATACCAAAAAAGGTTCTTCCAGTTTAAAAGTTTCTTTACCAATGGTGACTTGCTTTTCCTGCATCGCTTCTAACAAGGCACTTTGCACCTTCGCAGGAGCACGATTAATCTCATCGGCCAGTATAAAATTGGCGAAGATGGGACCTTTGCGTACCTGAAAATCGTTTGCCCCTTGGTTATATATCATGGTTCCGATAATATCAGCAGGCAAAAGATCTGGTGTAAATTGGATCCGTTGGAAAGAGGCATTCACGGCGCTGGCAAGACTTTTTATAGCCAATGTTTTAGCCAGACCGGGCAGACCTTCAAGCAGGATATGACCTTTACATAAAAGACCGATCAACAGTCGCTCCACCATGATCTCCTGTCCAATGATAGTATGACTTATTTGTTCTTTTATTTTTTCTATGAAACCAGACTCTTGCTCGATGCGGGCAGTAATACTTTGTAAATCGATATAACTCTGCATATTCTTTCCTTGGTTTTAAGCGCTGCAAAAATCGTCATTTTTTAGGTGAAAAAGAGATCGGAACAAGTGAAAGCTATGGAATTAACCGTTTGTTAAGAAAAATTCTATACAAATAATTCCACACATACGCTGTCCGCTATAAACATGCCTTGTTTGCTAAGCTTATAATGCCCCGCTTCGGCTATCAAAACTCCTTTGTCCAGCAATGGTTTTGCTTGCGAAACAAAATGGTTTTGATATTCCGGCTGAATGTGATCCAAACTAATTCCCTGCATAGTGCGAAGGCGGGTCATTACAGTTTCATTATGAATCATATTGGGTTGGAGAGATTCTGATTCAAAATAACATAGACCCTGTTCTATCGCCTGGCAATATTTATTATTATTGGATACATTCCATTGTCTTGAAATTCGGTCATAGGAATGGGCAGCAGGACCTAATCCTGAATACGGGATGCTATTCCAATAATTCCCATTGTGCCGCGACCGAAATCCGGGCATCGAAAAATTGGAAATTTCATACTGCTCAAATCCATACTCTGTACAATGATCTATGAGGTATTCAAATTGCTTAAGCGTGTGAATATCTGATGGGGCAGCACTTTGATTGGTGGCTATCTGGTGAGACAAAATGGTTTTTGGCTCTACGGTAAGGGCATAGCAAGATAAATGTTGAATGCCTGCATTTTTAGCTTTTTCCAGATTGGATTGCCATTGTTTCAGGCTGGTATTGGGAATGCCATAAATTAAATCTATGGAGATGGAATTAAATCCCTGGTCCTGGCCTATTTCTATCGATTCATAAGATTGTTTCGCAGTATGGGCTCTGTGCATGTATTTCATATCTTCTTCAAAAAAAGATTGAATGCCAATACTGAGCCGGTTAAAATTAAGCTCTTTCAGCTCTTTTGCATATAACGTATTGATGTCATCCGGATTTACTTCTATTGTAATTTCAGCATGATCGGAAACAGTATAATGTGAATAAATAGCATTCAATATTTGCGAAAGTTGAGCCTTGGATAATAAAGAAGGGGTACCACCGCCAAAATAGATAGTTTCAATCAATAAATTGCCAAGGTATGATTTGCGATCCTGAGCTTCTTTAATAATCGCCTGTACTATCCTTGCTTTCAATTCCAAATTGGTGGAAAAATGAAAATTACAATATATACATGCCTGTTTGCAAAATGGGATATGTATATAAATTCCGGCCATCTTAGATTTAAATCTGCCGCAAAATACATGCTTCCATGTAATTTCGTGACCCGATGTGGATTAGACTGCCTTTAATAGTCCTGTATACTTTCGTGTTGACCATGTCAGTGGCTCAATCAGGCAAGCAGGTCCATTTTTATTCATTAGATAAACCAATTTCTTCTATTTCTGATATACTAAAAAGCAAAATTTGGGCTTCAGATTCGTTAGATGCAATTAAGAAAGCTGGTGAAGTCATCGATTCATTGAATACCATGGGATATTTTGCTTGTCATGTAAAAGAGATCAGCGAAACAGATACTTCTTTTAATTGCAATGTTATTCTGGGTGAGCTCTACTATTATTCCCGGATCGACCTTAAATCTGTTCCGGAAGAAATCAGTGTAAAGTATAAGCTAGGCCGGTTTCTGAATAATTATAGTGTTGCTGATGCTAAAATATTCCTGCAAAGACTCGTACAATATTTCGAAAATGAGGGATTTCAATATGCCTATTTAGGATTAGACAGCACCACTCTGGACAAAAATAAATTGTGGTCAGTGCTTAAAGTGGATTTGGGGCCAAAGGTATTCACTGATTCTGTTTACTTAATTGGCGATCATTCTTTACCGGCTAATTTATTGAAACGCTTAATTACTCTCAAAATAGGTGAAGTTTACAGCAGCCGAAAGTTGGAAGAAACACTTAAGAATTTAAAATCCCTGCCCTTTATTACTATCAGATCAGACCCTACGGTAGCATTCTATCGAAACAAAGCATTGGTTCGAATATACCTTAATGAAAGCCGGCAAAGCCGCATCGATGCCTTGCTTGGAATATTGCCTTCTTCTCCACCTGAAAGCAAATTAAAATTGAACGGGACCTTTAATGCTATTTTGGTAAATCAATTTAAAGCGGGAGAGTCCATTGCAATCAATTTTCAAAGCCTGCAAAACAGTAGCCAGCATCTCAAGTTGGATTGGTCTAGTCCATATTTGTTTAATCTGCCTTTCAGCCCCGGTGCCAGATTTACTATGTTCAGAAGAGATTCATTATTTCAGGAAGTACGGGCAGATATCAGTGCAAGCTGGCAGGTAGCAAATAAAACAAAATTCAAAGTACAGTTTGGTTCATTTTCGTCTTCTTTATTAAAACCGGATCTGGTTAAAATTAAACAAACTAAAATGCTTCCGGCCGCCCTGGACCTCAAACAATCCTTTGCCACTTCCTCGTTCAATTGCAATCAATTGGATAATGGTTCACTCTCTCTAAATGGTTTTTCAGTTGATTTCTTTATTTCAGGGTTCAGCCGGAATATTAAAAAAAATGTTTCCATCATTTCATTGCAAAATGAGGCAGACACCAGTTTCTCATATGAATCATTGTATACCCCATTTGCAAATAAAGGATATGCAGTTGAAATTGGCTTGTTGATTGATCATTTTCTAAAAATCAGGAAATATACAGTCTTGTATCAGAGTCTTCGCATACACTATAAAGAGGCCTCTACCCGCCTACAGCTAAATGAAATGTATAGAATGGGTGGATACAGCACACTGAGAGGCTTTGATGAAGAGTCTGTTTTGGCTACCAGGTACTTCGTGCTTAAAAATGAATTACGGCTAATGACCGGCAACCGAAGTTATTTGTTCTCACATTTGGATTATGCTATCATGCATCAATACTTAAATGATAATTTTAAAACATCCCCTTTTTTGAGTCTTGGTGCCGGATTGGCTGTAGATACCTCACTGGGGATTTTATCAGTGACCTCTTCTGTAGGCCGAAGTTATCCTGCGGGATTTGATTTTAGAGCTGTAAAACTGCATGTGGGGTATATAAATTATTT
>CAYNIG010000184.1:0-10068 GCA_964396995.1 uncultured Saprospiraceae bacterium
CCATGCGATTTCACTATATCATATGACAAGGACAAACCCAATCCTGTCCCCTGTCCCGTAGGCTTAGTAGTAAAGAAAGGTTGGAATATTTTATCCTTGATGGAATCGGGGATGCCTGGGCCATTGTCAGAAATTATGAGCTCGCATCCCAAATATTCGGGAACCAGAGACGCAATGTACTTGGTGGATACAGTAACACTCGGTTTATAATCATGCTGACTTTTCGACCTCAAACTTTCTGACTGCTGAATGCACGCTTGAAAAGCATTATTCACTATATTCAATATCACCCTACCAATATCTTGCGATACTACATTTACTAATGGAAGCTTAGGATCAAGATCTAGTTTATACTCACAATTGAAAGACTTATCATTTGCACGCAGGCCGTGATAAGATAATCTTACAAATTCCTCACATAGTTTATTGATATCCGTTGGTTCTTTTATACCAGTTGATTTACGGCTGTGCTCGAGCATCCCTTTTACTATACTCTCTGCCCGTTTGCCATGATGGTTGATTTTTTCGGAATTTTCTTTGATGGCTTTTAAAAGCGACGCTTCATTTGTAGTGTCACGTTGTTCAATTCTTGTTTCTTCTTCCAGTTCCTTGATCAGTTCAGAGTTTAATTCACTAAAGTTATTCACAAAGTTCAATGGATTCTGGATCTCATGGGCAATGCCTGCTGTCAGCTCACCCAGGCTAGCCATTTTTTCTGATTGTATGAGCTGGGCTTGTGTGTTTTTTAAGGCGGTATGGGATACTTCTAATTCTTTGTATGCTTTTTCTATTTCTTTTGCTTGCTCCAGTTCTTTTGCCTGACTTCGTGCACGTTCTTGTTCCAGCACTCTGTGTTTGTAATATTCATGTCCCAACTTAGCTACTATGCCGATAGCTAATAAATAAAATAGATAGGCGATATTCGTTCTCCACCAAGGAGGTGAAATTTTAAAGCGAATAGTAGCATCCTTTTCACTCCAAAGGCCATTACTGTTAGCAGCCTTTATTCTAAACGTATATTCGCCGGCACTGAGATTAGTATAGTATGCTGTATTTTGATTTTGCACCTGATTCCATTCTGATTCAAAGCCATCCAATTTGTATGCATATTTATTGTTTTTAGGATCGGTATAGTGTACTACAAGGTATTCTATGCGGAGATTATTTTGTTTATGATTTAGAGTGATGATAGTATTCGATGTAATGGAATCATACGACTCCAGCATGGATTTGTTTCCTGCTTTAATATCCAGGATAGAAACCAGTGGTGGTAGAGATTCTGATTTAATTTCTTCCGGAGTAAATCGGATCAATCCATCGCCTCCAAAAAACAACTGACCATTGGATGCCGATAAGCTGGTACTGAAAAATTTTCCACGTATACCATCGGCCGTGGAGTAATTGGTAAATTTTTCCGTGGTGATGTCAAACTTACTGATCCCATTGTCGGTACCGAGCCAAAGTATTTTGTTTTTTAAATCAGGCTGTAAAGTATTTACCGTTAGATGTGGTAAACCGTGACTAGTGGTAAATGTTTTTAGTTCTTTCGTATTTACATTGTATTTATTTAGACCTCCATTTCGTATGGCTACCCATACGATATCTGAGCTGTCTTCTGTATAGATTGATTGTATAGATTGAGCCAGGAACCCTCCTTTATTTTTAAGATCATACCCATGTCGGGTGATATGTTTCGTAGTATAATTGTATAAAAACAGACCATTTAAAGTGAGAATCCAAAGGCCGTGATGCTTGCCGTCTTCTAAAATCATCCTATTACTCTCTTCTGATCCACCGGGTTGCGTACTGAGATCAATTGGTATGAAAGTTTCAGAACCTTTCATTTTTGAATACAAATAATTTAGACTGCCCAGCCATTCGTTTTGAAATCTATCTTTAAAAAGCATAGTAAATCCGGGATGTATATTTGGTACTCCGGGTAATTTTAATGGAGATAATGCTTTAAAATTATTTGTTAGCAGATAAGTGCCCCTTTCAGTACCAATAAAAAAAGTATCTGTCCCTATTTCATGTATTCCGGTAAAAACAACACCTTTGGGAAATAATTGGGTGAGATAGGCATGTTTCAATGTATTGTTTTGTAAATTCAACGAATTAATATAGACTTTGTGTTCGCCATTTATAAATTCCCCGGACGAGAAACCGATAGACCCATCTTTTCTTTGTTTTATATCGCCGACATATCCTGAGACTTGCAGATTGGTATCTACTGATTTGCCAACGTAATTAGTAAAAACGGGCTTGTTTTCAAATTTCAGTAATCCTGATTCTGTGCCGATCCATAGATTATTAAATGAATCAAAAACCAAACTATAAATTTTGTAAGCTTTCCCATTTGCAGTTACTGGCATTTCAATTTTTGTGAATTTTTCCAGGGATTTATTTAAAAAAAACAAACCTTCGGAAGTGCTTATCCAAATATTTTGATTTTTATCTGCTGCTACATATTTAGGTGAAATTAAGTCATTGGATGTAGAAGTGGCCAGGTGTTTAAATGAATACGTTTTAGCAGGAGATGAATGGAAATCATCAAAACGATACACATTGGAATTATTACTCAATATCCATAGTTTTCCATTTGCATCATATATAAGCGGTACTCCCGGAGCAGCATTATTTGCCAATGCTTGCAGATCAGAAAATGGCATTTTATAAATCGTATCCTGTAGAACATTTAATTCATAAAGCTGATTGTCATGGCCCAATACCAAAACAGATGAGGCATCGGGCTTTTGGATAAATAAATACGAATAATCCGGATGTTTACTCCTGGGTGAAAAGACTTTTAATTTATCGGATACAGGATCAAAATATAAAATTGATTTTTCTAAGGGTGAATTAAATGCTATTGTAAACAAAAGTTTGTTATTTATATATTTTATATCTACAACCTGTACATATTTTTCTGATTTTTCTTTCCCAACTAAACTATGAAAATCATATTTTTTTATTTTTTTTGAAACGGGATTGTACCGGACCAACTCATAAGCTCCATTAGATCCGACACTGATCCATATATTTTTCATATTATCCTCATATAAGGCAGTAATTTCATCGCCTTGAATAGAATTGGAATCGTAAGGATTGTTTTCAATTTTTATTATTTCGTTACCATTGTATTTCATAAGTCCATTGGTAAATGTACTTATCCATATCTGGCCGTTTTGGTCACTAATGATTGGGCCTATAGGAATTCCTTCGGTTTCTTTTATTAACTGTACATTGGAGGAGGACTGTGAAATGATCAGACTACTACAGAAAACACAAATAAAAAATATGAAAAAGGAGCGATAATTCATGAAGAACATTTTAGAGAGAAAGGTTTTAAATATTCAATTTTGGAGTGGATACCAGATTACTTAAAAGTATGCATCACATATTCCGACAAGTCCGGTGATCCATTGGTCAATTGAATGGAAGGTGTTTTGCCCAATGTAAGTACCACCGAACTAAAGGTAAATCCGGCTTTCCCATCCTGGAAAGTCCTGCAAACGGGATTTTGAGGATCATCTTTTGATCGGAACGTTTCCTTTAAAACAATATCGGTAATTTCAGCTACCGGTTTATTTAATCTGTTGATGAGGGAATTCAATCGTATTGCGCTGTTGTCATCATTTGCTTTGCCTGCCAGGACAGATTGGTTGAAATCCTTATACCAGGGTTTTACATCATCATTTGCAATCGGATGATTGGTGTGAAACACCAGGGCTTCATTAGCCGGCTCAGGAATATACCGTACTACTTTATTCGCTGAGGCCTCAAAATCGTATACTTTATCATCTATACCCAGCGTATAATTTTGACCGGAAGCATGAGGTACCGTCAGTAAGAATTTTAATGCACTGTCTCCGGAATGCTGTGCCAGTACACCTCTCACTATACATGCCACCGGTAAGCCATCGGTACTGGCAACCAATTCCATCAAGGTATTCATGCATAAACCAATACTTTTTTCATTCACACCATTCAATGCTATCAGGCCCGCGCAACTAAGTACGTATTGTTCCGGCTCGGTATCCGTCGCCGCAATATGCATTAATACCTGGTAACCATTCATGTAACTTTCTAAATCCATATTTTGTGATACATAAGCCGGATGAGAAGACGCAGCCGCCACACCTACTGCACTACAGTGATGCTTTTGCATATTATTTATCCGGTCCAAATAAACCCAAAACTCGTCTACTAGTTGAAAGGCGAGGACATCATGATAAGATTGTTCTGAGCCCAAGGCTATACCATTTATTTCATCGTAGATTTCAGGTGTATATTTCCTGATCGTTGGCTCAAATAGGGTGGAGGCTAAAAATTGAGTAATTACAGAATCCGCATTTTGTTTTATGTCGTGTTGAATACTTGTTTTCCATTTTGAAAGGACTTCGGCAATTTCCGATTTTAAAAATTTGCCATGTTGCATTCCGCGCTCACGACCATTACCGCTCAATTCTATCACGGGAACCTCTTTTGATTTTAAAGGAGTTGATTCTTTTCTTTCAGAATCGGCATTGGAGTTACATGCGCATGGTATCAGCAGCAGGCTAAGGAATAACCATAAAGATCGGTGAATTACGGCAGCTTTCATTTAATGATATTAAAGTGGAAGAAATCAATAGATGCATTTGAAGGGTAATTCATCTTCATCGTTTTTAAAAACAACATACATAAGGTTTGAGAACAATTTAGGCATAATACCTGAATTCCGATAAATTTATTTGGACTTAGCTCAGAAAGGGTGAGACGGTTTATTTGGCCATATGAATTGGTCACTTGATTTTGAAATTTTAATCCAAACAGTCGGGAAATGGAAATCAATAAAAGAGTGCAGGTATGGGTATATATAATAAAAACCCACATTTCACAGCGTTCTGCGAAATGTGGGATAAGGTGCCCATAATTGGTTTATTGGGACTCAGGGTTACTTAATAGCCGTGTTCCAGAGTGACTGATGTGTAAATAGGAATTTTCTCATACCTGATTCAGGGTTTCATAATGTATCGGGTACTGCATCCAGGTGTTTGTGTTTTCGATAGTATGGTTGCGTTGGTTGTTTATATATAATGTAATTAGTTATAAAAAAGTCTCAATCGAGGCATCACATTTTTGGGTGATTTTTTTCAATTTTAAAAATATTCAAAGAACTTAATAGAAAATTCCCAAAGTAGGGCATTTGGATTTTTGAGTTTGGCAATACCCGGCCTGATATTTTAGGGGTACTCATAGCCTGTCTTTTTGGGGTTTAAATTTGAAAAAGATGATCCCTATAATGTTCATATTGAATGCATTAAGAATAGAATCAAGGTAGCTGGTGGTTAACAGAGCCCGTGCACTTTTAAAAGTTTTTTCACATCCGTCATATCTATACAATGATTTCTAACAATAAAAAGTCGCAATACTGGCATCACATGTTTGGGTGATTTTTATTCAGGGAAGTTATTTAATATCTTTACCATATGTGGTTGCACTTATTCATTTATCTTATTTCCATATTTAAAGCAGATACAAAATCAGCTGACCATCCCAATATACTTTGGATCAGTGTCGAAGACATGTCTCCGCACCTGGGTGTATATGGCGAAAAAACAGCCAAAACCCCTCATCTTGATGCATTGGCAACGGAATGTATAATATACAAAAATGCCTTTGCTACAGCCGGAGTATGTGCTCCAAGCAGAGCCGCTATCATTACTTCCTGTCATCAATGGACCATCGGAGCACAGCACATGCGCACTTCGGTGCCAGCTGCGCCCAATGCTTTGCAAAATTATCCTCCCGGGTACAAAGCGTATTCTGCCCTGTTGCCACCTGATCTGATACTTTTTCCCCAGGTCCTTAGGGAACAAGGATTTTACTGTAGTAATAATGAAAAACAAGATTATCAGTTTGAAGCTCCGGCTACTCTATGGGATGAAAATAGCAATAAGGCCCACTGGAGAAACCGACCTGCATCGAAACCTTTTTTTTCTGTTTTCAACCTGGTGATCACACATGAATCACAGGTATGGGCCCGGGCTCATGAGCCACTCAAAGTAAATCCGGCTGAGGTAATCGTCCCTGTTTATTATCCTGATACAAAAAGTGTACGCCTTGATATAGCCCGCCATCTCACTAATGTAATGAACATGGACTCCATAGTGGGTAATATAATTCAACAACTGAAAGAGGATGGCCTGTATGAGAATACCATTATCTTTTTTTGGTCTGATCATGGAGATGGGTTACCTTACGTAAAAAGAGAACTGTACGACAGAGGCATTCGTGTGCCGTTGATGGTGAGGATTCCTAAAAAATATCAGCAATCAGGAAAACAAAAGTCCGGATTCAACCTCGACTTAGTCAGCTTATTGGATCTGGGTCCAACCGTATTGTCATTAGCCGGGATAAAACCTTCGTCAACCTATCAGGGTAAACCCTTCCTGGGAAAATATCAAGCTCCCAAACGCCAATATATATACAGCGGCCGTGACAGAATGGATAGCGAATACGATCGGGTAAGGGGCATACACGACGGTCGACATACCTATTATATTAACTATTTTCCTGAAAAAACAAACTATCAAAACATTAAATACAGATTACAGCAAGCCGGAATGCGTGATATCTTGAAATTAAAAGAACAGGGCCAGTTGTCCCCGGTTCAGATGCATTGGTTTGAGACCAAACCTTCAGAAGAATTCTATGATCTGAGTAACGATCCAAATGAGTTAACGAATCTCATCTCCACTTCTGCCTATACAGATAAAAAACAAGAACTAAAAAAAGCACTACAGGACTATTTGAAAACCTTTGGTGACTTAGGGGCAATGAATGAAATGGAAATGGTGAAAAATTTTTGGGGAGGAGAGGAGATGCCCTCAACAGCAAATGCGGAGGTCATCAGATTAAAAGGGACTATAAAATTAAAGCCTAAGCAGCCCGGCACTACCCTGGCTTACCAAATAAGTAACTCAGAGACTCCATCTGCCAATTGGATACCATATACTGATAAGCCTATTACCAAAAAAGAAAATGAATATTTGATAGTGAGAAGTCATAGAATAGGATTTAAGTATACAGATCAGGTAATAGAATGATGCGGGAATAACGTAAGAACTTTATATATTTAAAGATGAAAAGTAATTTTATCTACAAGTTCGTAATTTTCATCACTGCCGTACTGAGCATTTCATTTTATCCCCAATCTAAGTCTACTCTTCCAAACATTGTATTGATCTACCTGGACGATATGGGATACGGAGACCTGGGGGTGACCGGTGCATTGGAATTCTCCACACCCAATATCGACAAACTTGCAGCCCATGGAATGCGGTTTACCAATTTTCATACTGTACAGGCTGTATGCAGTGCTTCACGAGCTGCCCTGCTTACCGGCTGTTATCCTAATCGCATAGGAATTTCAGGTGCCTTATTTCCTTTTAGTAAAACCGGATTGAATCCGAATGAAATGACCTTGGCAGAATTGGTAAAACAAAAAGGGTATCATACGGCTATTTTCGGGAAATGGCACCTCGGAGATGATAAAAGATTCTTACCCTTGGCCCAGGGATTTGATCAGTATTTTGGTATACCTTATTCAAATGATATGTGGCCTGTAATGTTTGATGGAAAACCAGCCACGCAGGAAAATGCAAATAAATTCAGATTTCCCACCTTGCCCCTACTTTCTCAAAATGAAAAGGCGGAAGAAATAAAAACATTGGATGATCAGGCGCTCCTGACCAAAAAGTATACCAATAAAGCAATTGAGTTTATCAAAGCACAAAAGTCCAATCCTTTCTTTTTATACTTGCCTCACTCCATGCCACATGTGCCGATTGCAGCCTCAGCAGCATTTAAAGGCAAAAGTAAACAAGGTACTTACGGAGATGTGATGATGGAGATAGACTGGTCGGTAGGCGAAATTGTCAAAACACTTGATGCATTGAAACTCTCTAAAAATACCATAATTATATTCTCCAGTGATAATGGCCCCTGGCTCAATTTTGGAAACCATGCGGGTAGTACTGCAGGGCTACGTGAAGGAAAGGGTAGTGTATGGGAAGGCGGTCATCGGGTACCCTGTATCATCAAATGGCCGGGTGTAGTACCTGAAGGTATGATCAATAATAAATTGTCAGCTACTATAGATCTATTCCCCACCATTGCCTCTGTTTGTAATGTACCCCTTCCTGATCGTACGATAGATGGTATAGATCTATTGCCCATCATCAGGGGAAATCGTGAATCAACGCCACGTAAATACTTGTATTATTATTATAATGTCAATTCCCTTAAAGCGGTGCGCAGAGATGATTGGAAATTAATGTTGCCACACACCGGTCGTACCTATGTCGGTTATGCTCCGGGAATGGATGGCTTTCCGGGTAAGGTGAATGAAAACGATACAGTGCCTTTGGCTCTATATGATCTGAGACGAGATCCCGGCGAAAGATATAATGTAATGGATCATTATCCGGAAATCGTAAAAGAATTACAGGCAGTGGCCGAAATAGCCCGTGAAGATCTGGGAGATAATATTACCGGGAGAGTGGGGAAAAATGTGAGGATGCCTGGTAAGATTGATTAAGGTATCCATCTATGAATAACTGATCTGGTTGTAAAAGATTTTGTGACTTTATGAATCAGAATACCGCACTGTCAAAATCCAGTCATCGGAAGGTAGCTCATTTTAAACCGTTGTGATTCCATCTGTTTAATACTAAATTTGAATCATTCAAAAACTCACCATGGATAAACCACATTATTCCAATGATATGGATACAGGATTAAAATCATTTTGGAGCAGATTTATTGACTTAAATTGGAAATTTGGGCTTTTTCTGATTTTTATTATATGTATACCACGATTTATTTTAGTATTGAGGGCCAATGAATCCGGTAATTACGGCACTATCGGACTTATCATGATTTTATCAGCATTGACCCCCTTTATTTTTTTGAACGCCCTTGGTCGCAAAGAAATTGGAATTACAAAACCAAAAAGCTATAAATGGCTTCTGTTGGCAATTTTGTCTGGGCTGACAGCAAGTATAATCCTTCATGTATTGGGACAAAATTTGTACCCCAACTCTTTTGAAAATTGGTATCAGTACATAGGAAGATCTTATAAAATTCAGGAGGCAATAACACCACATGACAGAAATATTTTGTTTGGTATCATTGCCTTGCCTGGCTTGATCGTAAGTCCGCTTGGGGAAGAATTGTTTTTTCGGGGAATAGTTCATGCCAGTTTTGCTAAATCGATGGGTGCACAGAAAGCTTCTATTATTGACAGTACAGCATTTGCCTTGACTCATCTTTCTCATTTTGGCCTGGTATTCATTAATAATAAATGGGAATTTTTCACTATCCCGTCGATCATTTGGGTAATAAGTATGTTTTTAATAAGTATTCTATTTTATACTTTTCGTAAAAAATCAGCCTCTATCTTAGGAGCAATACTTTGCCACTCTGCATTTAACCTGGGAATGATATTTTGTATATTTTATCTCCTGTAAAATATAAAATATAGTAAAAGCTTCCTGCCATTTCATGTTTGTTTTTTACTTGAAGGTCGGGCTAAAAAAACCAACTAATTGGTGCAATCAATTATTGCAAAATGGTTAACAAGCATGGAATGCATCGCATCTTCTAATTCACTTTTCAGAGAAGCAACCGTGAAAAAAAATAATCATACTTCCAATACCGTCGTAATTTCAGTCCTCAAAAAAATGACCTGGACTGAAGATCAAACCCATTTTGCTCCGGAATTACATATACCCAACGGAACTAAGAACATTGATTTTTACATTAAATTCGGTGCGATTGAAAATTTTTGCTTTCGTAATGAGGATGGCAGCATTCATGTGGCAGAATTGGTTTTCGATGGTGCAATATTTCATGTGCACGAAACTATGCGGGATGCCCTCGAACCAATACGTGCTAAAGGAGTGACATCGATCATTGGATTGTTTGTATCGGATGTAGATGCTGTAATGCAAAAAGCCATTCAGGCTGGAGCAACTGAAATCAATCCAACCAGAGATTATGATTATGGGTACAGACAAGGAA
>CAYNIG010000185.1:0-10066 GCA_964396995.1 uncultured Saprospiraceae bacterium
CCACCCAAATATTTTATAACAAATAATCAGTTTTAACAATATTTAACTTGTGTCCATTTTTTAAGTAAATTTTCCGACATTAATTCCTCAATCCGGATCTTCTGTTATTTTCAGACAAAACCACTACTTGCCGAATCAAAAAAGGATGGATATATCTCTTTTCATATCTTTGAGAGTTTTATCATTAAAAAGTCATCATCCATCTTGACAACAAAAAAAACTGAAGCCCAAATCGATATGGAAGACACGCGTAAATCCATTTATATCAAAGGGGCGAGATCCAATAACCTGCAGAATATTGATGTCTGGATACCCAAGAAAAAAATAATTGTGGTTACCGGTGTGTCCGGCTCCGGTAAATCATCATTGATCATGGATACATTGTATGCTGAGGGACAAAGAAGGTATGTGGAGTCACTTTCTTCATATGCCAGGCAATTCCTGATGAGAATGAAAAAACCCGATGTGGACTTCATCAAAGGGATATGCCCGGCTATCGCCATCGAACAAAAGGTAAGTACGAGCAATGCGAGATCTACCGTAGGTTCCATGACCGAGGTGTACGATTTTATGCGTTTACTTTATTCCAGAATAGGCAAAACCTACAGTCCTGTTTCAGGTGAAATAGTAAAAAGACATGAAGTAGGTGATGTCATAGACCGGATTAAGGCAATGGCCAAAGGTACCAGGTTGTATCTGCTCACTCCCATCTCAACAAAATATAATGACCGCACACTGAGTCAGGAGTTGAATATATTAATGCAAAAAGGATATACCAGACTAATGCGGCACAAAGAGTTACACCAAATTGAGGATGTCCTTAAGGCGAAAGGATGGCCGCTCAAAGATAAACTGAGTAAATTAAATCAGCATGAGATCTATGTACTGATAGATCGATTCGCTACCGACAATGATGACGAAGATTTGGTAAACAGGATAACGGATTCTGTATCTACGGCATTTGCAGAAGGGGAAGGAAATGCCAGTCTTTATGTATTGGAGCAGGATAAATTTTATCATTTTAATAATAAATTTGAAGCCGATGGCATCTCCTTTTTAGAGCCCACACCTCACTTATTTAATTACAACAATCCATATGGAGCTTGTCCTAAATGTGAGGGATATGGCCGGGTGATGGGTATAGATCATAATAAAGTGATCCCGGATAAGTCAAAATCATTATACGATGGTGCTATTGCCTGTTGGTCAGGTGAAAAAGGTAGTCTTTGGCTACAGGAGCTGCTGAGCAAGTCTCACTATTTTGATTTCCCTATTCACAAACCAATAAATAGGCTCACTAAAGAACAATATAATTTGATCTGGACTGGAAATGATCATTTTTATGGAATAAATGCCTATTTTAAAGAATTAGAAGAGAAAACATATAAAATACAAAACCGCGTAATGCTGGCCCGGTTCAGAGGGAGAACTACCTGCCCTGAATGCGGAGGAGGAAGGCTTAGAAAAGAAGCTTCTTATGTGAAAATAAATGGCACCTCGCTTTCCGATTTGATTCATTTACCCATTGATGAATTGTGGGATCATTTTAAAAAGTTGAAATTTGATAAAAATGATGAGTCCATAGCCAACCGTATCATGCGAGAAATAAATCAACGACTCTCTGTAATGTGCAAATTGGGATTGAAACACCTCACTCTTGAACGGTTAGGATCCACACTCAGCGGTGGTGAAACCCAAAGGATAAATTTAACAAGAACATTGGGATCAAATCTCACCAGCTCCTTATATATACTTGATGAGCCTAGTGTGGGATTACACCCGGTAGACTCAAACAAACTATTAGAAGTATTAAAGGAACTGCGGGATCTGGGAAACACAGTAGTGGTGGTAGAGCATGAGGAAGAAATAATAAAAAATGCAGATCATATCATTGACATCGGGCCTGAAGCCGGAATTCACGGAGGAAAAGTGGTATTTACCGGTGATTTTATTGACTTGAATAAATCGAATGCCCCCGGACTTACGGCAGCTTATATTAATGGGACAAAAAAAATTGAACTCCCGCCATGGAGAAGAAAATGGCAAAACCGGTTGATCATAAAAGGGGCACATCTTAATAATCTGCAAAACATAGATGTTACTTTCCCGCTCAATACCATCACCGTAGTGACCGGCGTATCGGGATCGGGAAAAACCAGTTTGATTAAAAGTCTGCTTTACCCCGCTGTCGAACAAGTAGTCTCAGAAGGACAATACAATCACATCACAGGTATGGAATCCTTATCCGGAGATTATAACAGAATTAAAATGGTTGAGATGATCAATCAAAACCCAATAGGAAAATCATCCAGGTCAAATCCCGTTACCTATGTAAAAGCCTATGATGCCATCCGGAAATTATATTCAAATCAAAGTTTATCTAAAGTACGGGGTTATGGACCAGGGCATTTTTCATTTAATGTAGAGGGTGGCAGATGTGAAACCTGCCAGGGAGAAGGCGAAATCACGGTTGAAATGCAGTTCCTGGCAGATGTAAAATTACTTTGTGAAGACTGTAAGGGAAAAAGGTTTAAAGCTGAAATACTTGAAATCAAACATAAAGAAAAAAACATGTTTGATGTATTGGATCTGAGTGTGGAGCAATCCCTTTTGTTTTTTAAGGATCAGCCTGAAATATATTCTAAACTTAAGCCCTTAAATGATGTTGGTCTTGGATATGTAAAACTGGGGCAATCATCAAGCACATTATCGGGTGGGGAGGCCCAGCGTGTAAAACTGGCATCTTATCTTTCCAAAGAGGCAGGACTGGAATCCATTCTTTTTATTTTTGATGAGCCGACGACCGGCTTGCATTTTAATGATATAAAAAAGCTGTTGGATTCATTCCACGCTCTCGTGGAAAACGGGCACTCTGTAATACTAATAGAACACAATATGGATGTAATAAAAAGTGCAGATTGGGTCATAGATCTTGGACCCGGAGGAGGTAAAGAAGGCGGAAATTTAATTTTTTCCGGTCTGCCGGAAGACCTGGTAAAAGAGAAAAGTTCATTTACCGGCAAATACCTCAAAGAAAAACTTGCACTAAACTAAATATAAAATGAACGATATCCAATTAACCTTACTTCATCGTGATTTGTGGGTTAGTTCGATTTTTCTTCTGGTTACAGCAGCATTTGCCATTCCATTTCAAAGTATAAATATATTGTTGTATGGTGTAATCCTTTCCTCTGCTTATTGGATCACCAGGACATTTGTAAGAAATGGAATTGCTTTTCCGGGAGGGATTCCTAATATAATTACTTTATCCCGATTTTTATTATTATTGATTTGTACTTTTTTACATGATCAATTCACTTTATTCCAACTGGGCATTGCCTATACTTTAGTTTGTGTTGGAGATTTTTTCGATGGATTTTTTGCAAGAAAATGGAATCAATCAAGCACATTGGGTGAGTATCTCGATAAAGAAACCGACGCAGTGTTTGTTTTGATATTAACCTGTATGATTTATATTGAAATACACCAATCGAATTGGGTATTAATCGCTGGCTTGATCAGGTACGTTTATTTTACAGCAATTTACTTCTTTATGGATGAAAATAAAAAAGAACCAAAAGATCCCTGGGCCAGGATAATCGCTGTGTTTCTATTTATCACACTCCTGGGGCAATTTACTTTACCTCAGAATATTTCGAAACCGGTATTGCTGATGGCAACTGCATCCATACTTTATTCTTTCGGCAGAAGCTTAAGTTATCAATTGAAAATGATTACTAAAAGATAGTATTTCATCAAGATCTTATGAGTGCAAAAGGTGCTTTATTAAAAATTATATCATTCAGTGTTGTGCTGGAATTTGTTCTTTTTTTACCATTATACCTCAGCCGGTCTGAAGAAGGAAAATTTTGGCCTGTAATTACTTCTATTCCCGGGTCGTTGGCTTCAAGACCAAATCCGGATGTGTTCCGATGGTGCCTTGAGCTTGGTCTGTTTCTTTCAATTTATTTATATACTATCAATAGGGTAAAATCGGCCTGGACTGACTTAATCATGTCTTGCATTTATTTTTTGCTATTGGCCTTCCAATCTTATTATTTTATACTGTGGAAAATCTATGGCGAAATTCCCATTTTTTCTTATGACTGGGCATTATTTGTACGTGTACTACCTGTATTCATTAAGACTATGCAAATACCTCCCGCGTTATTTTATTCTGTATTGATTATTATTTCATTTTCCTTGATTTATATATTGTTCAATTGTTTCCGGTATATTCAAAAAAGAGCAGCAAAAATTCCACCTAAGGCTATTCTGAGCTATACAGGTTTGATATTCATACTTCCCTTATCCTTAAAAATGCTCATCTCCCACCCTGCTGAATCAAATGATACTAAATCTGCGTTGGTATGGATTACAGAAAACATTTATAATACCTTTTCGCAGGACCGGGTACATGTTTTGCCGGATACTATAAATTATTTTCCCTATGAATCATATGCTGATTTACCATTAAAGAGCAAGCCAAATATTTTATTGATTTTCATAGAAGCCTATGGTTCGGTAATCGGGTGCGTACCAGGGTACGACTCAGCCTATTTCATGCATTTGAAAGAAATTGAAAATAGCTTATCTGTTGCGGGTTGGCAATCAGCTACCGCCTTATCTAATTCTACTATTTTAGGTGGACGCTCCTGGCTTGGCTTTACCAGTTTGATCGCGGGAATAAAAATTGATAATCACCCTGCCTACGAGAAATTGGTGTACAGATTTACTGATTATCCACACCTGATCAATACATTAAATGCTCAGGGTTACCATACCTATCGCTTAAATACCATGGCGAATTTTGGTGAAGACTTTAAAAAAATAGACAGCGCATCCGGAATTTTTTTTAAGCTAAATAGTGAGTGGACTAAATTTAATTCTATTCCTTACCAGGGATATAGATACGACTATTTCGGAGGCATACCCGATCAATATGCACTGAATTATTGGAACGACAATGTATTGAATAAAGACAAACAGCCCTACTTTCTTTTTTTCATTACTTTGAACACCCACGCTCCATTTTATCTACCTCCCCCATTATTAACCAATTGGAAAGACCTGGATGCAATCAAAACAAGTCCTCATGAAAAGGTCAGAGCTGAATCTGGAAAGCCAATAGAAAGGTATGCCCTGGAAGTTCATTATATATTATCCACACTCCAGCAATTCATCCTCAATAAAGCCGATACCAATAGTCTGATCATTTTAATTGGAGATCATCAGCCAGCAGGTATGGAATATATGATTAACGGAAAAACCGATTTGTATGCCAATCCAATGCATATAATCACCCAGGACGAAAAATGGATCAGGTTATTGGCAGACCAGGGATTCCAGCGTGGAATGGTCCCTAAATTGGAAAGGCCCAGCCTGCTGCAGCACCAGGGAATTTATTCATTTTTAATGAGCACTTGGGCGAAGAGAGATTCTTTGAATTTCCGGCTGGAAACTTTACATGAAGGTTTGAAATTTTAAAAAAGCGATAATTCGGACACCTGGAATTGATTTAAAAAAGCTTGCCAGTCTGTAATTAATTTATCTTTCATTATTGCTTTGGCCACTGGCCAGTTTTGATTTATTAACCTGTTCACCATTTCCTCTATAGAATTACAAATTGAATCAGCAGAAATCAAATTAGCAGTATTTCCATTGCCCAATGTCAATACTGGAACACTGTTGGCGACCGCTTCGGCAACTGCCATTCCGTAGGTTTCAAAAGCTGAACAATCCAGTAAAAGTTTTGATTTGGCTAAGGTGGAAAGTGTACTCTGCCTGTCCAGCACTCCAAGAATTCTAACCTTACTGGTCAACTCCTGAGACTCGCTTATAATCCGGTGGCATTTTTTGAAATAGATTGGATCCAATCCGGCAGATCCAATGATGGAAATTCCAATCGGTATTTTTTTTTCATTTGCAAGACAGTATAAAAATTTATCAATTTGCTTTGAAGGTAGCCAGTTGGCAATAATCAGTGCATTTGCATCTTTATCAAGAGTTGACACCTCAATGGATCGCTCAATAAGAGGTTGAATGAGAACCACTTCTGCAGTTACACCCATCCTGCGGAGGGCCTCGAAGCAAAACCGACTGTTTACGATCACTTTATCAAAAAGGTCAAGTATTTTTTGCTCATATTGTTTGCCTCTGCCTGTACCTAGCATGGAAGGCAATAAATGACAGATAAAATATTTTTTACCGGTAATACTCATCATTTGGGATGAATCCAGTTCATTGATAAAAATGGAATCAAATATCAAAATATCATCCTTGTTGAAAAGGGTATCCGGCGCCAAAGGATAACCAATCTGTTTGACCGGTTTTCCTAACTCAAGAAGGGCTTTATAAATCTGACTATTAAATATATTTCCTCCGGAAATAAAGGAAACGAAATCAGGTGCAATTATATAAACCATGGTTCAGACCGGTCCGGAATAAGAAGCCCAGGCAATATGGGATTCACCCAACGTGATCTCTAATTGACCATCAAATGCCAACTCGGGGTGTTTTGCTATTTGCTGATGAATATAATTTGCAAGAAATTCAGTTGTGGTAATTTTACCTTCAAACTGAGGCAATTTATCCAAATTTTTAAAGTTAAGAGCATCCACTATATCTTTCAGAATTTTATGTGCTAAGGCAATGTCTATCACCACATTCATCTCGTTTAATTTTATCGAAGTAAAACAGGCATCTATAACGTAGGTGGCACCGTGCATTTGACTTGCGACCCCAAACCCGGGGTGATTTAAAGAATGAGCTATCATTACGTGATCTCTGATTTTTACGCTATACATATATTAATATTTAATTACTAAACTAATAGGATCTATCGGACCTGATCTGATTTTATCGAACCAATTTATTGCATTTTCAAGCGAAGTTTCCGATTCTATTAATTCATCCCATACTTCTGACTGGAGCATTTTGATTACTTCCTGTTTCCTGCTTTCTACATTCCATATGTTCTTCATTTGAGCAGGTATGCGTGAAACCTGGCTTGATTTGATAGATAACCTATTGATATGAAATGACTCCCCTAACCTTACTGTTACTGGTTGGGTGCCAAACCAGCTCATTTCGACTATTCGTCCTTCCAGATTTGCATGATCGATACAAAACTGCAATCCGGAAGAATTGGAAGTGGTATTATATAATAATTCAAATTTTTCAGAAACCGACTCATCGATTATTTCAAATCCTAATTTCAGGGCCAGGTTTCTTCTATGACTATTTGATTCTAATACTGATACCTTCCCATGACCTTTTAATTTTATCCATACAGCAAGTAAGGCACCAATAAGTCCAAATCCTACAATAAGAATTTTTTCGTTCACTGCGGGATTACCGTCCCAATATCCATTGCATGCTGTCTCCAGGTTACTAATCAAAGTTGCTCTTTTGGCCGGCAGATGATCGGGAAGCAAATATGGGTCACCTATATTCACATAAATATTGGTTTGATGAGGATGCATAATATGATACTTTTTCCCCTTCTCATCAGCGGCTATCAATGAATAGCCATATTTTAATGGAAAATTAAAACCGCCTTCCATATAGGGGACTCTCATATGAGAGTATAGATTTGAAGGTACTTTTCCTGTAGCCACTATTCTTTCTGTACCTATACTAATCAAAGAATATAAAGAGTAAAGGCATATCTTATCCGGGATTGGATTGCTTGATTCAGATCTAAGTTCAGAATGGTATGCGTTGATATGCCATAAGCTGGTAGCGGAGACCATACCTATTATTTAAGGTCTAAAAAGTGGCCCATGATGTGTTTTTTCGTTTCCAGATATCTTTTATTTGCCCGAACGGGTGTTATCTGAAGTGGCAATCTTTCAACCAATTGTATATTACTATGATCAAATATTTTTACTTTATCAGGGTTGTTGGTGAGCAATCTGACTTTGGAGACATTTAAATCATTGAGTATCATGAGCGCTTCTTCATATGATCTTTCATCGATCTTAAACCCCAGGTGAGTGTTTGCATCGGCAGTATTGATGCCTTTATCCTGTAGTTGATATGCCCTCAGTTTATTTATAATGCCTATTCCTCTTCCTTCTTGCCTTAAGTATAAAAGGATTCCTCCTGCTTCACTAATCATCTCCAATGATTTGTCAAGCTGTGGACCACAATCGCAACGCTGAGACCCAAAAAGATCTCCTGTAAGGCATTCAGAATGAATTCTTAATAAGACAGCACTGTTTAAATCAACCGGTTCTTTTATCAGCGCAATATGAGGTGTAAGATCTTTGTCGTCTTCCGAGTAGGCTAAAATTCTAAATTCTCCATAAGCAGTAGGTATTGTACTTTCTACTTGTTTCTTAAACATTCCACAAAATTACAGAATTACTTTCCGAATGATAAAAAGGAATTTAAACACCGTTTGCCGCCGAAATCTAGGATTTTTCCAACAACCACCAGATTGGTTTGATTCGCTTCTCAATTTTGTAATAGTTTCCGACATATTTAAATATATGGTCCATGGCTTCATCTATGTCGTCGGTAATTTTAATTAGATCAATATCTTCCGGAGAGATGGTTTTTTCATCGGACATTTGGTTTACAAATTCCCACATTTTAGCCCAATAATCTTTCCCGATGAGTACTACCGGAAAGTCGTGCACTATATTGGTCTGCATTAAAGTGAGTGTTTCGAATAATTCATCCAGTGTACCGAATCCTCCTGGCATCACAATAAAAGCATAAGAGTATTTTAGCAGCAATGTTTTTCTGACAAAAAAATATTTGATGGTCGTGGTTTTGTGGACATAGGGATTTCCACTTTGTTCAAATGGAAGCAATATGTTAATACCTATTGATTTACCTCCATTTTCAAAAGCCCCTTTATTGGCTGCTTCCATTATACCCGGTCCTCCTCCGGTCACAGTAGCAAAACCCGACTGGGCTATCCTTTTCCCTATTTCCATCGCCATTTTGTAATAGGTATGATCTGATTTATACCTTGCACCCCCAAAAACAGTGATTGCTGGTCCTATAAAATGCAGATTTCTAAATCCTTTAATAAATTCTTTCCAGACACTGAAAGCAAATAAAAATTCAAATGATCTGGGTTTTGGCCCTTCGAGGTAAACAAATTCCCCTTTGGGTATGATGGGTTTATGCTCATCCATATACTTCCAAATTCTTTATAAATTCTTCTAAAACGTTTTATGATTTTGGCTTAATGGTGGGATATTTAATCCCTAATTGTTCCAGATAGGTATTATATCTGGTCTCGTCATAATAATAGGGCTTCATCAAAGGCCGGTACTGATCCATTATGTCTTTATTCAGATAGATTGCCGGTTTATCTTCTTTTGATACCATGGGGACATATTTTATTTCCATTCCTTGTTCCTCCTTGAAATATTTCCAGGCTTCCTTATTTAAATTAGGCCGGGTGAGCATGTCAATTAAAGTCATGGCTTCTACTTTTGCACCAGCTATCACACCTTTGTGGGCTATTGGTGTAGCCATTGAAACAGCATTAGACCAATGGTGACCTTGAAGGCCGGGTATATTAGATGGGTAGCCTAAGGTTATGGTTGGTAATTTCCACGATATATCGCCTATGTCATCAGATCCTCCACTTACCGGGTTAGATCTGGGAGCTTCGAGCGTATCCAATTTAATATTCAGCCCTTCTTTTTGCGGTGCGGCCACCTCTGCCTGCAGGCCTTTTGCCAAATTTTGATCATCTTCACTCCACATTGGCATACCCACTTTTTTGATATTTTGATATGCTGCCTCAGCCATGGGCTTATTGAAATGCCGGGGCCAGGCACTACCCAATACTTTTCTTTTCACTTTCGTTCCGGTCATCAATGCGGCACCATCTGCTATGCGGTTGGCTTTCTCATATAAGTTCATAATCTGAGGATAGGTGATGTGTCTGAAATAATACCAAATGCTTGCTTTTGAGGGTACTACATTAGGTTGATCTCCTCCATTTTTGATTACTGAATGTGATCTTTGGAGAGGATCCAGATGTTCACGTTGATATTGCCATCCGATATTCATCAATTCAACTGCATCGGCGGCAGAT
>CAYNIG010000186.1:0-10032 GCA_964396995.1 uncultured Saprospiraceae bacterium
AAGGGAAGGAGGGCCTGATTGCTGTGGCGAATATACGCGCAAAACTGGCGACCGCGAAAGCACGCACCTCCGTTGTCATTCTGGACGCCTGCCACTCTGGTTCCACAAAGGCCGGACGGCTCCCCAATCTGGAGCAGACGTTCGGTAGCCAGTCCGGGGTGGTTACGCTGGCCGGATGCAAGGTGGGGCAGACCTCCCTGGAGATACCCTCGTTGCGCCATGGGCTGTTCACCTTCTTCTTGGCGCGGGGGCTGTCGGGCGCGGACTCGCCTACGCCCGGTCAACCCGTCACCTTGCAATGGCTTGAGTCGTATGTGACGGAACGGGTGCGGCGGTTTCTGAAGGAGTGTGCGCCGCCGGGGTTGCAGGATCATCCGATGGTTCCGGTGTTCCTCTATGGGAACAGCCAGGGAGAGACGCCCGTAGGAACCTCCAATCCGCAGGCGGTCGCGAATACCGCCGTTCCCACCAGTCCCGTGGAGGTGCGCCCGATGCGTCCTCTGCCGCCCGGAATTCTCCTCACCCTGCGCGCCGGAGAAGGGGTAGACGCGCGGCGCTTAGGCTTTTAAATAAATTGAATCGACTATTTTTAAAGCTGATTTGGGTAATCCTTCCTGATCATGGCCTGCCACTTTTTTCCAAAGTTCATCGTATGATTCCATGCTTGTTTGCTCCGTTTTAAAATTAGTATTCGATGTGATTGGGTCTTTTGATTTCATTCCTCCACAGGATGAAAAAATAGCTACTGCTGATAGTATATATAAAAACTGATTTATTCGCATACCGAAGTTCTTTATAGGTGATTAGATGCATAAAATTCCTTTCAAGATAGCGGATTTTAATGGATTAACCAGTGATTAACATGCCGTGAAATCGGTTTATTTTTATAATCTTTACCATATGAAGAAAACAGCATTAATTACAGGAGGTAGCAGAGGAATAGGACTGGGTATTGCGCAGGCTTTGACCCAATCGGGTTATGATTTGGCAATAAATGGAGTACGCGATAAATCACAGGCTGCTGAAAGTATTCAATCGTTACAATCATTAGAAAATAAAATTATCTACTGCCAGGGAAACATCAGTAATACAGCAGACAGAACCCGTATTATAGATCAGGTAAAATCGGAGTTTGGAAAATTGGACATTTTGATAAATAATGCAGGCATTGCACCAAAAGTGAGAGCCGACCTACTCAGCATGACTTCGGAAAGCTATGATGAGGTGATGAATACAAATCTCAAAGGGCCGCTGTTTTTAAGTCAATCGGTTGCAAATTGGATGATCGAATTAAAAAAAGAGTTGACTGATTATAGTCCTATGATAATTAATATTAGTTCTATTTCAGCGACAGTAGCATCTGTAATGCGTGGCGAATACTGCATTTCCAAAGCTGGAATAAGTATGATGACCCAATTATTTGCTGTGAGGTTGGCAGAGCATAACATACCTGTTTATGAAATCAGGCCAGGAATTATTGCTTCAGATATGACTTCTACTGTCAAAGCTAAATACGATAAACTTATAGAAGAAGGACTCACACTGGTCAAAAGATGGGGACAACCTGAGGATATTGGCAAAGCTGTGGCCTCGATTGCAGCAGGGTCATTTCCTTATACCACAGGACAGGTTTTTATGGTGGATGGTGGTATGTTGGTGGACAGATTGTGAAAAAATGCTTTTTATATATTTTTAAGCCACACCTTTCAATTGGCATGGATAGAGCGAAAGGTCTTAAGACTCTCCCTTTTGGGACGGTATTTTATTAGAACCGGATAATTGCCATCCAAATGGCAAGAAGTTATTCGCTTTAACCATTAGATTTATGGTTAGTACTTATTTCCTTTTTTCCTCTTTTATTTATCGAAGTTTCAATGGTACGCTGAATTATCTCCTATTTTACCTCTCAGTAGATGAAAGATAAGGTCCGATATCTCCGCTGGATACCAGCAAGCCGGCTGGGAGCACCTCCCTCCAAGCAGTGAGTGCTTGGTTCTAAATACTTTTCTCTTTTCCCCTTTTATTAATTGCAGTTTTTGAATGGTATAAATAACGCTGAATTATCTTATATTTGCGCCTCTTTTTTAAATGAAAGATATGGTCCGGTAGCTCAGCTGGATAGAGCAACTGCCTTCTAAGCAGTAGGTCACTGGTTCGAATCCAGTCCGGATCACTTAAACAGGACCACTATTTGAAACCTAATTAATTAATTCCTAAATATCCTGTGCCTATACACAGTTAGATGTAATTTTACATTTTATCTATTCCTGCATGAGTAAAAGTTTAGTTTTTTCTGGTCTGATTTTTCTCCTCGTAGCTTGTAAACAGGATGTTCCTGAGGCCCTTAAAGCTATAAATTCACTCGAGGAAAAATACGCTAAAAGCAAAGACCCCAATGACTTACAGACCTTACTCTCCGAGTATGTTACCTTTGTGACCCAGTCGGATAACGAAAAATCACTTAAAATAGAAATACTGGAACGGGCAGAGAAATTAAGCACTGCCAATAATCGATTTTTCGAATCGGTTATGTTTTTAAATACCCTGATCAAAGAACAACCGGAATCACCCAAGACAGCGGATCGAATACTCCAATTGGCTGACCTGATGAAAAATGTAATCCGAAATGAAAATGCCGCCCATACACTTTACAAAGGTTTTCTTGAAAAATTTCCCTCTCATTCGAAAGCAGAAGAGATCAAAAAAAATATCGGTATAGCAGGTTCCTCTATACCCCTGGTGCAACTGGTAGAAAATCTGGCCAGCAATATGTATGACGACAGCCTTCATCAATTTAATGAATCGGCGGCAACCCAGTATGTAGATGCCTCTGAAGCATTTGTCCTGATTAACCCTGATGATCCGAAGAGTCCTGAGCTATTAAATAAAGCGGCTGAAACGGCACGATCACTAAAGACTTTTAACAAAGCAATATCATTATATGATTGGGTGATAGAAAAATATCCGACCAATAAATTAGCTGCCCAGGCGTTGTTCCTCAAAGCTTTCACATACGACAACGATCTTCAGGATATAGATAAAGCCAAAATATTTTACGAAGAATTTGGAAAAAAATACCCCAATCATGATTTTGCAGACGATGCCAAGGTGCTCCTGGAAAATTTAGGTAAAACCGATCAGGAGTTTTTAAAATCCATTCAAAACAAATAATTTATTATAAAATGAAAAGGCTTTGGTCAAAATGTATTCTTACTTTTTTTTCAATCTTTTTGCTTAATGGATTGACTGCAAGCACAAAAATCAATATTGATTCCCCATTTTTAGGGGAGTGGACTTACGAAATTAAAAATACCCAGATAGGTGATGTTCAGGGAGCTATTTTGCTAAAATTGGAAAACACCAAACTCGCAGGTGTACTGACCGGTGGTGACCGAAGTTTTACCTTATATGATATTACGGTGAACGGCAATGTACTTACCTGCGCATTTGACTATGATGTGAATCTTGTATTAAGAATGACTCTGGAATCAAAGGGAGATTCATTAGCCGGGACCATTGTGGTTTCTGAACAGGAGAAATACAGTTTTACTGCAAATAAAAAGAATTAAACTGACTTCGACTTACCAGTCATCCTTCGATACATTTTTCCCAAATACGATTTGAAAAAAGTAAACTGCCCGGTAAATACGCTCAGGGTAATAACGCATATAGGCCAAAGCAAGGTGACTAATATAACATAAAGAAAGGCTTGGCCGGTGCCCGACTGTAAGCTAAATAGATAAAGTATTTTTTTAGCCAGGTATCCACACAAACTACCGCCCAGGGCAAATGTGCATAAAATCAGGATCAAACCCATTTGACTTACTCCCCACTTTGCCCTTAATTTTTCAAACATTGACATGAAAGTATACATTTTATCAAACTTTTCAAGCAGATTGCTTTAGTTACCTTTGGGTCAATGAAATTACTAGCCAAAACATTTTATGGTCTGGAACCAGCCCTTGAATCAGAATTGAAAGCACTGGGAGCAAGAAATGTAAAAAAAATCAACCGTGGAGTGGAGTTTGAGGGAGATAAAGGATTTATGTACAAATGCAATCTTTCCTTACGTACTGCTTTAGAAGTTTTGGTACCTATACACCGTTTTAAATTTGATACCCAGGCCCAATATTATTCCCGTATATATGAATTTGACTGGTCTCCATACCTGGATTATACCAAGACATTCGCAATTAATTTTAATGTGTTTTCAAAAATATTTACCCATAGTCAATATGCGGCTCTTGTATGTAAAGATGGGATAGTCGATAACCTCAAGCAAAAGCATCAAAAAAGACCAAATGTAGACACAAAAAATCCGGATGTGAGAATAGACCTGCATATTCATGAAAATAAATGTGATATCTCACTCGACAGCTCCTGGCCATCTTTATTTAAAAGAGGCTACAGAAAGGCCTCTTTCGACTCCCCTATCAACGAGGTATTGGCTGCCGGATTAATAGACTTGACCGGGTGGTCAGGTGATCAGGATTTTTATGATCCTTTTTGCGGGTCAGGAACATTTTCCACAGAAGCGTATATTAAATCTGCGGGCATTCATCCCCAATATTGGAGAGGTAATTTTGGCTTTATGCATTGGAATGATTATGACCCATCTCTATATACTAAAATATTAAAAAAAATAGTCAAACCTATCACTGACACCAATCATCAAATTTTCGCTTCGGACATGGAGCAGTATTCAATGGATGCCTGTAAAATCAATATGAGATATGCCAAAATCTCACGGCGGATACAGACTACAAAAGAAAATTTTTTCCAATCCAAACCAAAAAGCAAATCCGGATTTATAATGATGAATCCGCCTTATGATATCCGTATTCCGCTGGCTGATACTGCCGGGTTTTACAGGGACCTAGGCAATAAGCTTCACGATGATTATAAAGGATTTCAGGCATGGATCATTTCTCCCTATTCGGACCTGGTGGAGAAAGTAAATCTCAAAAAAATCAAATCTTATAAAGTATTCAATGGTTCAATAGAATGCAAATTCATAGGGTTTGAATGCTGATCCTCCAAAAAACACTCATTGTAATTTCCGACTTTAATCCTAACTTCACCTATCGTTACATAGCTGTTTACATCAATATATTGATTTGCCTACATGAAATGGATTAAATTTTTATTATCCTTCTCGCTATTTGGCGGGTGGATCTATTTTATCAATGAACCAATAGTCACTTCCAAATCCACCATACCTGCTTTGGGAAAATTTCTACACCCTGCCAAAGGATTTTGGCATAATGGTTCTATGGAGGATGTGCATTTTGGGGACATTAAGTCAAATCATTTATCTAAAAATGCGAAAATAATCTGGGATAAAAGACTTGTGCCCCATATTGAATCAAGTACCATAGAAGATGCATTTTATTTACAGGGTTACTCGGTTGCTTCCCAGCGATTATGGCAAATGGATATGCTTGCACGATCTGCTACCGGCAGGTTAGCTGAAATATTGGGAACCGGGATGATTGAAAGGGATAAAAATCAACGAAGAATGGGTATGCTTTTCGCTGCTGAAAACGCTGTAGAAGGGTGGAAAGCAGATACTGAAAACTATAAGTATCTGAATGCTTATGCTCAGGGTGTAAATGATTGGATAGACCATTTAAAACCCATGGACTTACCCATTGAATACAAACTTATGGGTTTTAAGCCGGAGCCATGGACAGATCTTAAGACAGCTGCCGTAGTAAAATATATGGCCCAGTCCCTGTGTAGCAGAGAGTCAGACCTCGAAGCTACCAATACTCTAAAATTGTTAGGGGATTCTTTATACCAATTTTTATACCCTGCTTATTTTGAAGACCAATCTCCGGTCATACCAGTTGGTTCAACTGCCTGGAGTTATATCCATTCTGTAGCCCGGGACAGTAGCAATACCTATTTTAATATCCAGGCTGATCTGTATAAAAGGTCCACCCCGGTACCTCCCGAAGGGATTGGAAGTAATAATTGGGCTGTATCCGGATCTAAAACCAAATCAGGCCGGCCAATCCTCAGCAGCGACCCTCATCTCAGACTGACATTACCTTCCATTTGGTTTGAGAATCACATTATTACAGGGGATATTAATGCATATGGTGTGAGCGTACCCGGTATTCCTGGAATATTAATCGGTTGGAATGATTCCATAGCCTGGGGTGAAACCAATGTAGGACAAGATGTGGCAGATTGGTATCAAATAAAATGGGCCGATGCTTCTATGCAATCCTATGAACTGGACGGAAAAAAGGTTGAGGTAAGTTATAGATATGAAAAAATTAAGGTTAAAGGATTACCTGACCTCATCGATACTGTGAAATATACAGTTTGGGGTCCTGTTGTAGTAGATACACCAGGAAATAGAATAACTGGTCTTGCCTACCATTGGATAGCCCATGAAAAACCAACCGGATTTGAAATGCAAGTGTTTATGAACCTGATGAAAGCGCAAAATTATGATGATTACTACGAGGCATTAAGTAACTATTCTAATCCTGCCCAAAATTTCCTTTTTGCGTCCAGATCGGGAGATATAGCGTTAACAGTAAATGGTAAATTTCCCTTGAAAGATCAAAATCAGGGAAATTTTGTACAAGATGGCAGTAATTCAGCTAATGCATGGAATGGGTTTATCCCGTATGCGCATAACCCCCGGGTAAAAAATCCTGATCGCGGATTTGTGTCCAGTGCCAATCAAAACAGCACTGACCCCAGCTATCCATATTACTATAACGGCGATTTTGATTCATTCCGTGGCCGTACGGTAAATATGGAGTTAGAAAAAAACTCCAGATTAACCCCAGAGCATATGATGTCCATGCAAACCAGCACATTTAATTTAAAAGCAGCGGATAACCTGCCAAGCATGATCGGCGGAATAGATCTGAATAAAATCACTGCAGATCAAAAAATAGTTTTGGACAGGTTGAGATCATGGAATTACCGATATGATGCGAATACAGTAGAAGCGATCTATTTCAATATTTGGTACCGGGGTTTTTACCGAATGACCTTTGATGAAATATATACTTCCGTTGATTCAAATTATCTTCTTTATCCCAAAACGTTTATGACCAGTGAATTGATGAAAAAATATCCCGCACACAAAGTGTTTGATATGGTTTCCACCCCTGAAAAAGAAGAAGCTAAAGATGTGCTGACGAAATCATTTGTGTTTGCTCTAGACTCATTCAATCGGATACCTTTAAGCCAACGAACCTGGGCAGCTTATGTCAAACCTAAAGTACAGCATATGGCCAATCTTCCGGGATTTTCAAGAGAAAACTTGAACGTAGGAGGCACCGTGGAGTCATTAAATGCAGTAGCCAATGGATCGGGCCCATCGTGGCGCATGGTGGTGGATCTCGGTGATACCATAAATTCTTATGTTGTATATCCTGGTGGTCAAAGTGGAAATCCGGGATCCAAATTTTATGATAATATGATAGATGATTGGACAAAAGGAAATTATTATCATGCTATGTTTAACCCGGCAACTTACCATGCTGCAAAACTTGGTGAACAAAATTTTATTAAAAAATAATCAAATCTTAAATGGCAAAATTATTAGTTCCAGTATTCTTTCTTATTGCCTCCTATTTTCTAACTCCTATTTTGCCCTGGTATGCAATTGGAATTTTGGCGCTTTTATTAGCTTATCTTGCTTCCGGTACTTTATTAAAAACTTTTGGTATTTATTTTGCCATGGGTTTTGCAGTTTGGTATGGAATCGCCATGATGAAAGATGCGGAATCAGGCTCCATACTCAGCAGTAGAATAGCTGTATTATTTGGTAATATACCTAAACAGGCTATTCTGCTGATTACAGGTTTAATTGGTGGTGTTACAGCTGGCCTTGGAGGTATAGTGGGAAATGCCATCCGGGGTATAATGCTAAAACCTATAACTGATAAACAAACTGTTGCAAAATAATTTGACCTAAAATCTGAGTTAAGTGGTTTACAATAGAAACTTAGTCGAAAAAAATATCCATATTCGGAAAAAACTTGCTTTTTTTACTAATTCTCTTCAATTTTAAAGACCGAAATTCCCAAAAAGGATGGACAAAAATACAGTTGCCTATATCAAAGCCGAAAAACGGGTAAAAGAAGTAAAATCATTTTACAAAGTGCTGTTTGTAATGGTATCTATTGCCTGTTTTCTGATGATGATGAATTTTTTCACAGACAGAAATGATTTTTGGTCTATCTATCCTGTGTTGGGACTTTCCCTGGTAGTGGCATTTAAATATGCCAGGGTGTTTGGCTGGCCTGGATTTGGGAAAGAATGGGAGGAAAAACAATTCTATCAGGAACTGGAACGTATCCAGGAAAGGGAGGAACGAATTCGCCAAATGCTGAACAAAGACAAAACCATTGGTTTTAGTAACAATGCTAACATCCCTGCGAATCAACCTTTGAAAGAAGAAATGGACAAACTGGAACTTAAAGAATTGAGAAAACATTGGAGGGACTCTGATCTGGTCTAGATCCGAAAGATTTTATTAAAAACACAACATGTACTTTGAATACCGCATCCAACTTTTTTACCAATTCTGATGTAAATGAATGTTTCATAGCCTTTCCCTAACACATTTTACCCAGTTTTTATTGGTATTGCTTAGCTTACCAGCACTGGCACAACCGATATTCAAGCAATCAATTGATACCAACATTTCTAAAATACGAAATTCAAAGCCGTCATTTGACCCCGCCATATTAGGACCAAAAGGTATTCGTCCGTTTAATGAAAATATACTCAGTATTTTCCAGGACAGGAACAATAATTTCTGGATCGGTACAGACGGAAATGGGGTGTTTAGGTATGATTCCAATAAAATATTAACTCATTTTACAGAACAAAATGGCCTTTCCAATAACCAGGTAGTGACCATCCAGCAGGATATCTATGACCATATTTGGTTTTCAACCGGGGGCTTTAAAGTAGCCGTTTTTAATGGTGAAAAATGCATCGATGTTTCTAATGCAAATCAACTATTGGTACAAAATAAATGGAACATTAAAAAGAATGATCTTTTTTTTCCTGGTGGTAGCGGTATTTTCAAATATTCGCCTTTGAAGGAAGGCAATTTGACAGATTGCAGACTGTTTTATATGCCCTTTCCAGAATATATTTTAAATAGTACCACAACTGCATCCTATTTCCCCAATCGATTGACCTCCCACGGTATGTACAGCCTTCTAAAGGATCAGTTAGGTCATCTTTGGATCGGTACACAATCAAACGGTGTTGCCTATTTCAATCTTGACTCCATTGTTTGGGTGAAAGAAAAAAGACTTGCCGGGCCTGCCGTATTGGCATTATTTGAGGACAAAATGGGAAGTTTATGGTTTGGAAACAATGGTGGAGGATTGTATCAATTTGAAACTGGGGCCAAACCCAAAATGCTGATCAGTATTACCGAAGAAAGTGGACTCGGTAATAATGATTTTTTCGTTACCGGAACGCCAAAAGAACATTCTTTGGTCAGGATATATTCCATAAATCAGGATAAAGTTGGAAATGTATGGGTTGGTACTATTGACTCAGGAGTGTGGAAATACAATCCTGGCACACAAAACCTCACTAACTATACCACCCAGCATGGTCTTCCAAGCAATGCTGTAACCGTCATCTATAAAGATAAAAAGGAAGAATTGTGGTTTGGTACCACTAAAGGGTTGTGTAAGTTTGATGGACAGCTCTTTCAGCAAGTCAGCCTGGATTAAGGTACCCATTTTGATCTAGTCTAAATAATGTTTTGAAATATCAAATAATTAATTTAGATTTGTCTAAATTAATTATTATAAATGCTTAATAAATTATCGTTTTTAATAGTGAATTTATTGATATTCAATCCGTTACAACTATATTCTCAGGTCAGTTTATCTGGAAAAGTAAAGTTAATTGATTCAAAATCAGATACCACTGACGGCTCCTTTGTAACTATTTACCTTGAAAAAAAATCAACCGGGACGGTTACTGATGATGACGGAGATTTCACCATTTCCCTTCCTATAGATCATC
>CAYNIG010000187.1:0-3145 GCA_964396995.1 uncultured Saprospiraceae bacterium
TGAAATACAGTAATTCGGTTATAGAATTTCAACAAATAGGATAGCTAAAAATTTTTAAGAAAATAATTTCACTTTGTGTTTCAAAGTACTTTATATTTGCTATCTGTTTGCTTGTTAGGTCAATCTGTAGGGACGACAAAGACCTGCCATTGCTGGATAATTTTATATTGAAATAAACTATAAATAATGGAATACGTATTCAAGATTAAGAAAGGACAGCTTATGAAATGGGGTTATGCAGGAGCAGGTTTCGCCGCTGCAGGACTATTGCTGTTGGTTATTGTGCTTTTATTATTTGGTAATTTATTTAATGAAAATACCATCAGAGAAAATATCTTTCAACTTTTCCCTGTATTGACTGGCATTTTAGGAGGTGCCGCTGGCGGCCTGGCTGGTGGTTTGGCTCAACATAGTTTGAAACTAAGTGGATGGAAAAGTTATATATCGGTTGGACTGGGCATTTTAATATACCTAACAATAATATGGATGAGCCTCATCCTTGGGTTTAGTGCTATCGGGCAATGGGATTGAAAAAATGAGTTACTATACTATTTACAAATAATCTAATTTATTAAATTATGAAATATAAAACAGGTAAAATAGCTGGTTTTATTGCCGGTGCCGGAGGTTTCCTATTTATTTTTAAAATCCTTTTCCTGGAGAATGTTAGTCCTTCTGATGAGCTTGCTCCCGGGATGGTGGTTTTAATTGCTTTGCTTACAGGCATCCTGATTTCGTATACAGGGGGACGAATACAAGGAATGATCACTAAGAATTATACTAAATGATCATGAATCTGCATCATAAATTTGAACAGTATTATGCTGAAGCGAAAACCAACAAATGGTATCACTATTTTGCCCTTTTTTGCCGTTTCGCATTAGCACTCGCATGGTTAATTTCGGGCTTAGTAAAAATTAAAGGCGAGCGTTTTGCTGAAGGCTTATCCCATAATCATCCATTAGGTCAATTTTTTGATGCATTATTAAATACCGGATATTACTATACATTTATCGGCGTAGGACAGGTATTGATTTCCATTCTTCTAATCATTCCAGCCACCGCACTTCTGGGTGCCATAGGCAGCCTTCCTATTTCCCTCAACATCTGTGTACTTGCCTATTCAGTACGATTTGAAGGTACCCGTATAACCACCTTTATGTTACTGGCCAATTTATTTTTATTGTATTGGGATTACGACAGATTAAAATCCATTTTACCCTCCAGATCATTACCGGTGATGAATTTGAAATCATCCAAAAATCCATTTCCATTTTATTTTTTTGGAAGTGTTCTAACAATACTTGCCTTTGTTGTATTTATAAACCATAACCTGTATGAAATCCGGCCCGGAAACGAACCGGCAGAATGCTGGAATAGCTGCCCGGGAAATAAAAATCCACAGGCATGTGAAGAGTTTTGTGATTGCATACATAATAAGGGTCAACCACTCAGGCTTTGTCTGGAAATATATGAAAAATCAAAAAGGGAATAGTAATGATCGTAATTTTGAAATGAATCCCATTACATTAACTTAAAAAAATAAAATAATAATGAAAATTTTGTTGGCTCTTTTACTAGTGATAAACGATTCATTTTTACAGCCATTGATACCCATTGACCGTGCAGACCATAACTTATATAAAGCAAATAATGAAATCAATTTCATTGGTAGTACTCCCGGGGACGAATCAATAAAAACACAGCTCGGGATTGAAGCCAATACCAAAATTGACTTTATACGATGGGATTTGAAACTTAGTCCGGAAAATTCTTTTATTTTAAATATACAATATGGTGAAAATCAACCCAACACCCTTGGATTCACGGGTGGTGGACAAAGTAAAGTTTATATTGGAAACTATACTATTGTAAAAAAGGAGAATAAAGAGATTTATCAATTTAAAACAATCAACTTAAAACTTTCCATGATCCGATTGGGAAATAATCTTTTTCATATTTTGACTCCGGGAAATAAATTAATGGTCGGCAATGGTGGCTGGAGTTATACTCTGAATAATAAGGTGCCCGTCCAAAAAGAATTCAAATTACCTAATTTATCGGAGTATAATAAATCCACCCAGGATCCTATAGCCCAGGTTATCTATGATGGTCGCACCCCTTGCCAGGAGTTTGCAATGGAGCACCAGATGAATTTTAGCCAGGAATGTTTTAAACTAAAGTGGAAACTTACATTGAACAGAAATCCCTTCCACTTTCAACCAACCACTTATTCTATTCGTAAAGTAGTGGACAATACTCCTAAAGATATAACCGGAACCTGGACGATCGTTAAAGGAACGGAAGTAAACCCTGATGCTATTATATATCAACTTGACCCTGATAAACCCAACCAAACCATTTCTCTATTGGTAGTTGATGAAAATATTCTTTACTTTTTACACCGAAATCAAGAGTTATTTATTGGGAATGGTGACTTTAGTTTTACGCTAAACAAAAGACCTGGTACTGAAAAGGGAATGCATTAAAAAAGTACAAATAATGGTAATTTATACAAAATGATTGCTGAAAAAAAATACAATTAAAAAACAGGAAATGAAATTTGAAAAATCAAATCCGATTCTTTTCTCTTCTGATGTGAAAAAAAGTATCCTGTATTTTATTGAAGTATTGGAATTTGAGCAAAGTTGGGTATGGGGCGATCCCATTGATTTTGGTGGAGTTAGCAAAGGGGAAGTTGAAATTTTTTTCTGTTTACAGGGGCAAGGAAATCCCGGAACCTGGGTGACCATAGTGGTGGATAATGTAGATGAATATTATGAAAAAATATTAGCAAACAATGCAAAAATTCTTGCTCCGCCCATGAATCAGGAATGGAATATGAGAGAAATGTATGTGGAATGCCCCGACGGCCATATATTAAGGATAGGGCATAGAATAGAGTGTGATTAAACCTAAGAAAAAAGGGTGTATGACCAATGCTGGAAATTTGCAAATGTCGGGATCACTAATAATAAAGAAGATGCACAAAGAAGAAAGAATTCAGTTTCTCTTAAACACAGTATAAACGAAGATCAGTCCATGGGTAGAAGAAGAATTTACCTTATAGAACCCATTTTATTTACCCTGAAAGGGCTTTGTTTTACAACCAAGATCAGATTAATCATCTTAATTTGATCTTAGA
>CAYNIG010000187.1:3245-9856 GCA_964396995.1 uncultured Saprospiraceae bacterium
CCAAGATCAAATTAATCATATTAATTTGATCTTGGAAAAAAGAAGAATTAATCAATAGCCCTGCAAGGGCGTAGTTTTTTTCCGAAATGGGCAAATGAATTCAGTCCATCCTAGACACAGTAGAAACAGAGATTAGTCCTTGGGTAGAAGAAGAAGCTACCATATAAAACCTATTTTGCTAGCCCTGATAGGGCGTAGTTTTACAACCAAGATCAAATTAATCATATTAATTTGATCTTGGAAAAAAGAAGAATTAATCAAAAGCCCTGCAAGGGCGTAGTTTCTTAATTTCTGAAAAGCGTACCCATATGCACAGTAAGATGCCAGAATGATTCCCAGCCCTAAATGGATATTCTTATTATAATAGATTATCAGAGGTATAGGATGTAAATTATAAAATATGGTGATAATCAGGCCACTATCCTAAGAAGGATATATCCTACAGTTGCCTTCAAAACTCAAACTGGGCGAACCGACTCATGGTCAGGTATAGAAACCTAATTGCGCTAGCTCCTTAAAACCAGCATTATGTCTTACACCCAGAAAAAATGAAAACCTATTTATAGTTCAGCTTTTAGTATTTTTAAAATATAATTTGCTTCAATTTTTACAATCAATGCTACGAAGAAAATTTATCTCCAATACGGTGACAATGAGTATGTCAGCACTCCTTCCTGTAAAGTATATAAACACCATGGCTTATAATTATAAATTGGGCATTCAATTATTCTCTGTTAACAGGGATATGAATAGAGACCCGATAGAAACCCTGAAAGCTATAAAAACAATGGGGTATGAAGACTGTGAAGTGTATGGTTTTGATCCCGACAATGTCAGTTTTTACGGGATACCAGGAATGGATTTAAAAAATCGAATGTCAGAAATTGGTCTTACTGCTTCGAGCGGCCATTTTGGCTTTGCATCCTATTTTGACCAATCCGATGATAAAATGAAACAGTTTGTTGATCGGTGTATTTCCGGTGCCAAAACATTAGAGCTAAGCTATATCACCTGGCCTTTCCTCAATCCCGCTCATAGGTCAAAGGAAAACTTTTATTTGTTGGCAAATAAACTGAATGCAATAGGTAAACAAGTCACTGATGCCGGTTTAAAATTTGCTTATCACAATCACGGATTTGAATTTGAAAATTACAATGGGATTAATGGCTATGAAATTATACTTCAAGAAACCGACCCTGATGTTGTAAAATTGCAAATGGATCTATATTGGGTTATGCATTCATCCCTACAGACACCCAAAGAAATCATTGCCAAACAACCGGGAAGGTATGTAATGTGGCACATCAAGGATATGGATAAAGTCACCCGGGATTACACAGAGTTGGGTAATGGCTCTATTGATTACATGACTATTATGCCTGATCCCAAAATATCCGGGCTTGAATATTATTATTTAGAGCAAGGAGGTAATTTTGCTTTTTCCGCTTTAAAAAGTGCTGCTGACAGTGCCCTCTATTTTAAAAAAAATTTGATGAAGTTTTTTTAATATGAAATTGTAAAACATCTTTATGTCGGGCTATTTTTTCTTGATAATAACATTCCTATTCTACCTCAGCATGACACTGTTTAAGCCGGCTGCCGGTCATAATGATATAATCAGTGGTTTATTGTTATTTATTTTCTATGGAGTCGGACTGGTAAGCAGTTTGATAGTAACCATAAAGGTTGTGCAGCAAGGAGGGTTTAATTGGATCTCTGCCCACACTGGCATTCGTAATATCATTACAGGAGCTGGCTGGATCATTATGATCATAGCCACTTTGATAAGTCAGGACATCGATTCGGCTTTGCAACCTTCCGAATTGAAACCCTTATTTCAATGGCTCGCTAAAAGTAAATGTTCGATCTGGCTCCCCTGGTTAATGCTGGTACCTTATTTTTTTCTATTGAATTCAGATTTACATTCAAACCTGGTACCTCAGCTAAATAAAATCATATTGATAACTGGGTTTGCCCTTAGCCTGATAATGGTTTTGATCTTTTTGATTTCAGGTTTAAAAATGAAAGAACCATCTGATATCAGCAAATTGCCTTATGACCGGGCTATCCAAATCATGAATAACAAGTTGGATCCTGATATTTGGAAATTTGCCTCACGAAATATGGATGAACGTGTGCGAAAGTATGCATTGAATAAAATAAAAGAAAACAAAAATTGGGAAAAGGATATGATACAGGAACTGGAAGGCAATAATAGATATTTTGGTGTATACGCTTTTTTAGATGGTAATGCCACAGTTCATCCTGAGCTATTCATAGAGCCAATAAAAAATAACATTGCAGATTTTGCCTATAAAATAGGCAAGACCATAAGATCCGGTTATTTTGATAATAAAAATGATGATGAAGATTTTCTTCGTTTTTCATTGGATGTGGAAAGACTTTGTCGCATATTGGATGAACACTTTTCTGACAGCAAGGCTGAGTTTCGACCTAATATGATAGAAGTACAAAAATCATTGGAAACAGAACCACTTGACCAGTATATAGAAATCCGTAATACTTATCGGGCTGCCTTAAAAAATTGGTTAAAGAATACTAACCAAGGTCTGCTGGTAAAGTAAAAGGCGACTCATTATAATTGTATTCTGCACCAATTTGGGCTACTCGTTACGTGGATAATTGGATGTTTTCCATCAAAACCATGTTTTTAAAAAACGATATCCAGAATCTAAGGTGCCTAAAAAAGGTCAAGCAGCAAGATGTCTAATTGGAAAATTAGGTTTATGAAAGCAATAGACAATGACAATTGGTTGAAGGCGAGAGGTTTTTTAGGCTGCTATGTGGTATCAAAATAAATTATAAAATATAGCGCGAGCTTTTTTGGTACTTTTTTATGGTAAAAGTACAATTCCCAATTTTTTGCAATAGAAAATTTAGTTTGAACTTAAACAGCAAGCCCTGAACAAACTGCATTTAAGAAAACGGATTTGGCTGACCTAATTCCCTTTTTCTATTCTCAGCCATACTTCATTTTCCAAAAATTTGAAGTCCTTCCGTGCCGATTATGTATTTTAAAAATTCCTCACGCTTTGTGGCATTGAGATATTGGGGGCCGTTGGGGCTTATTTTTTTCATGATGGGCCCGAACTTCTCCTCGGCCTGTGCATAGGCAGCAGCATTCTTGTATTCGGTAATAAGTGTGATGTCAAAATACCCGGTACTGTCAGCCGGTGAGCGAAACAGGCTATAGCCAGAAATCACTTTTTGCCGTTTGGCTTCTTCTCTGAATGCTTTCCAGTTTTTTTCATAGAAATACAAAACTTCTTTTTCATAGCTAAGCCTTGCTTTTACGATATCTACAGTAGCATATTTTTGTGAAAAAGAAGGAATAGAACTGATGAATAATAAAATGGTAATTGCTTTTTGCATATGAATTATTGTTTTGAAATAAATAAAATTTCAGTTTCGGTGTTGATTGGTTTTTGGGAGATCAAAGTTAAGGTAATGTATTTAGCGTTTTTATGTGCATTATAGGTCTGATCGCCATATTCAATTTCATATAGATCATTAGCAGTCAAAAGCTGCCATTTTCTAATTTTGAAAAATCCAGCATGCTCTTTTGAAGACTCTATTTTGTAATCACTTGAAAATTCCGTTTTCTGATTTCTGGATACGTAACTTAATTTTATTTCATTTTCTGTAAATAGGATTTTACCCGCAGGTATACTGCTCTTCCAAATACTATCAATGGTAGAACTTGCTGGCTTAGTGTACAAAATGGAAATGCTATCCACTTGCCATGTACCCATCAGGCTTTCATGGGCATGTACTTCAGGTTTGGTACACTGTAGCATTGATAGCAGAATGAGGTGAACGCAAATCACCATTTTAAACATCCTTACTTTCTTTTGGGGATAACCACCGTGGCAATAAGTCTTTGTTAATTCTTCCATTTCAGCCATTTCAATTTTATTTGGTTCCATTATCAACGCATGGATATATTCAACTAATGCCTGTAGTAGAATAAATTTCTTACACTGCCAGTCTTTCCACTTTTTTATTTTCAAAAATTTTTGCAGACAAGGATTGTAAGAACCTAAATTGATTTGCTTTATTCATACATCAGTTTTTGGATCGTACAAATCTGCTCCCATAGGCTTTCGACCGCATTCCACCTGACCAGGCAGCAAATACCCGATTGGCTATAGAGACATTGGGGTTGAGGCCATATAGCTGATCATGGCGATAATAGCCACCTCCTCTAAATCCGAATCCCGAGGTTTCGGTACTGCCTTTTGGCCAATCGTCCAATGTGGCAAAACCGTAATTTAATTTACCATCGCCGTGAGATCCCTTGAAAGCTCTGCCTGTCGAATCACCAACCGTAATGACCCGCTCCCACACACTCCCCGACAAGTCCATCACCCAATAATAGGAAGCCCCAAAAAGCTCTCTGTTTTTATCCGTCAGGTCACTTTCTGTATAGCCATCCAGGAACACCACATCGTCATTTTTATCAATAAATCTTATTAATTTTTCTTTAGATGAGGAGTTCCAGGCATATTCTCTGGGACTGGGCACAAGTGGTCCTCTGCATGCTTTTTCGTATTCCAATTCAGTATACGGTCGCAAACCAGCCCAGTCGGCATATGCCATAGCATCGTCCCAGGAGATAAAATTGGCCGGGCGATCAGGCGAGTGGGCAACGAATTTTCGATCGATTAAGCGGATACTACCGCGGGACTCCGAATAATCCCTTCCACCAAAATTGGCTCTTTGATAGGTAGCCGAGTTTGATATAGAATTCAGAAATTCAGCATATGCTCCCTGTGTGAGTTCATATTTCATAATCCAAAATGAATTATAACCCTTTGGATACTCGGCTGTAATAATTCCTTTTTGGTCTCCCTGGTACTGTACTGTTTCAGTGTGGTAATAGAGACTGCCATCATCAGCTCCCACCGGGATGGTATTAGATTCGTTTTCAATAGTATAAAGACCTGCATACTTACCGTTTTTATCTGATTTATAAAAAGTAAAATTGGGCTTTATAGCTAAAGTGTCTGCATCGCCTACAGTAAATTTTCCCTCTGGAATACTCACCATTTCTATACCATATACACCAAGATTCCTTTTATTGAGGTCATCCTTTAACTCTTGCAGTTCTACCAAAATGCTCCAATTCAAATGACCACGATAATGTCCTTTTGGATAAATAAACAAACCTACATTATCCTTTGATACTTCAAATTCTGGTCCGGGTGTATTGGCAATATGATTTTGAATTAATTTATGACCCCCTGTAGTAACTTTTGCATGAAGATAGTTATCGTTTTCTCCATAAGGGAAAGGCAAATATTTAAAAAACAACCAAATTCCATCATTATTTTTAGCATTGTGCCACGAATTTTTCCATGCAATATTGAGTTTTACCATTAGTTTTTTATTGACCTCATCCCGGTACCATTCAGTTTGCCGGATACTTAAATCGGAAGCAAAAACAGACAAGGTCAGTGAACATATTAATACAAAACAAATTGTTTTCATTATTCTCAGTTATTTTGTTTTAAAAAGATTTTATCGAGTCTACCAAATTCTTATTTTAATTTATCTGCTTTTCCCCACACCCACCAAGCCAACAAGGCTCGCATGATCGGCTGATATATATAATTATAAGCCTCTATACCTTTAGCAAGAAGCTCACTTTTTAAAAACTCATTACTCAATGCCAACATACTTCCCATCGACCAAAGGATTAATAGCCAGCTCAATATTTTACCGAATCTTTTTTCACTCCACAGACTAAGGCCATAACACAAATTGCCCAGTCCAAATGCGAGTATAAAAAGTCCGAAAAAAGAATTACTAAGTAAAGAGAAATGGTTGATATCGTTTTTTAACAGTGCTTTAACTGTTATCTCTGCTTCGGCCAAGTAATTGGCTCTAAGTCCATTGAGGTAAAATAAAACCATCAATTGACGGAAAATTTCCACTATTGCAAACACAGTAAAAAATAAAAAGCCGAGACCAGCCCATTCTTGTTTTTTATCTCTTTGTACCAAATAAAAGCCCCACATCGCTACCAACACCAGAAGGCAATGAAATATTACCCACCACCGATTGAATAAATACAGACTGTTACGAAAGAGCAATGCTCTCGCTTCAAAATCAGCCGGAACAGGCGGAAAAAACAAGTGTATACCTAAAGTGGTAATTATGGAGAGAAATCCACACGCTGCGGTAAATTTCAGAAATATTGACGGAGTATTCATTTAATAGAGAATATACCTATGATTACAAATTAAAATTCTTTTTATATTAACGATTGAAAAAGTCAAGTGAATGCAATAATTACAAAAAAAGCAATTACAGCCAAATATATCCTATACCTAAAGGGCGTAAAAATAAATACATAATAATTTACCATAGCATTTGTGTGTTTCCTTCTTTTCGCCGGTAAATTCCCCGAATACCGATATCTTGTAGTTGTACTTTTTTGTCGGAATTTTTTCCAACAATTCCACCGTATAGGATTTCGCTCTTTGCCAATCTGATATTAACATTGATTTAATCGTATCCATTCGCTGCGATACTGCCACACAGCTACCTAACGAAAGAAAAATAATTTTAATAAATCTCTTATTTTG
>CAYNIG010000188.1:0-9847 GCA_964396995.1 uncultured Saprospiraceae bacterium
ATACTGGAATTGGTTGGTTTTGGTTTGTATTTGTTTAATAAATAAGACCATGTAAGTACTCCAAATTCCTTAAAACATTCAGCTACCGAGGTTACATCCACCAAATAATCAGGCTCTATTATAAATTGATGTGGCACCCATCCACCCCCGGATTCCACTTCAATATCCATGAGCTGCAGAGAAATCGGTAAGGGCTGAAGCTTTAAATAGGATTTGAGGATATCTGTCTGGGTATCATTTATTCCTGCCACATGGTATTTAATATACACAGCATGATGAGGATATTCTTCACTCACACCGGTTAATATGAATTCTGAACTATCCGCATGGGTGATCAGCACCCGACAACTGGAAAGTAATTTTTCAAAATTGGGTTCAACAAAAAGAATATCCCAGGCTTTTTCTTCCCAGGCCATAAATACAAAAGGTGAGTTGGTTTGACAAATAAACGACACCACATTAGACAGACTATAAATGCCTAACTGGATAAGCTGACTGTCACTAAATGGTTTTTTAACCTCGTCTTTGTAAATTGAATGATAAGCCATTTTCCGAAAATGATGCAAAAGCGAAAGATCTCTTCGGGGAATTTTATAGTTTATCCCGGCATAAACCATGCGGGCAAATAGAGTGGTAAAATAAATCTTTTCATTTACCGTAATCCGGCTAAAAAAATAATTTACTGCCTGGTATAGCCGTGACACGGATCTTGCATCGGCAGATGCATTGGCTTGAATATCTTCCAGTTCTTTGTAGATGAGTGCGGCAATGGCTTCTTTCCCTTCGATCATAAACTTATAAAAATAGCAGTTTTAACTTGGCTTCCCAAATATTAACCAATTCTACTAATCCAAAGCTATAAACTTCTTAAGTCATTTTGTATATTTGCCTCATATATTACCTCTTTTTATAATATCTTATGATTTTGAACCGACTGATTAGTGTGAGTTTATTATTGGTATGTATTGCATGTAGTGATAAAAGAATAGAAACCAATGACCAGGAAGAGTCTCAAAGTGGTGCAGGACAAGCTATTGATCAGTGGATAGCTGTCAGATTTAGTGAAAATACGCAAGTCTCAGCCAATGCTCTTGTAGATGCAAATCTTAAAATTAAATCTAATTTCAGAGCACAGGATAAAGCCAAATGGAAAGCGATCGGCCCCAAAAACATAGGCGGTCGTACCCTTTGTCTTGCTTTCCATCCTACTGACCCAAATGTGATCTATGCCGGGTCTGCGAGTGGAGGTTTATGGAAAACATCATCAGCCGGTATAGGATACCATGGCTGGGTGCAGGTACCCATTAGCCTACCGGTCTATTCCATTGCATCTATATTGATCAGTCCCCGCAATCCTGATATTATATTCATTGGTACAGGGGAAGTCTATAATAAAAGCAATTCAATCCCCGGTATTGTAGACCGGCATCTACGTGGAACCTATGGCATGGGTATCCTTAAGTCATATGACGGAGGTCGTACGTGGGATCAGGTGTTAAAATTATCCAACTCCATCATCACCGGTGTGCAGGATATGAAATTTGATCCTTTTGATGATCAGATCGTGTATGCAGCTACCACACAAGGCCTTTATAAATCAACCGATGGAGGATTAAAATGGATTTTGATACATGATGTTCCCATGGCCGTCGATATAGAGGTAAATTATACCAATCCGGAAATCCTTTTTGTAACTCATGGAAGTTTTAATGATCAATCCATCAGCGGAATATATAAATCAAATAATTCTGGAGGTCATTTTGTAAAACTTACAAACGGATTGCCTGCAACATACTCCGGAAAAGCGAAAATTGATATCAGTAGATCCAATCCTTCCATTATGTATGCCTCTGTTGCAGATGAAAGCCGATCAATTGGATTGTATAAATCAATTGACGCCGGCCTTACCTGGGATTTGATGAATACCAAAGATGTTGCCGGTGTTCAGGGTTGGTATTCCCATGATGTCGCCATACACCCTACCAATCCCAAATTCATTTCCTATGCAGGAATAAATGTATTTATCTCAGACAATAGTGGGACTAATTTTATAAATGCCACTTCATGGGATGCCGGTGATATGGGAAGGATCCCGGTAGGTGGACCTGAAGGGGATACTACCATCTACGTACATGCAGATGTACATGGTACCTATTTTAATCCACATAAGCCTGACGAGATTTTCTTTGCTACAGATGGGGGAATATTTGTCGGGATGAATCAGGGTGCACAATTTCATGGGCGAAACGGGGGATATCAAACTACTCAATTTTATGCGAATTTTTCAGCTTCGAGGACGGATCCTCAATTTGCTATTGGTGGTATGCAAGATAATGGCACTGCCATATTCGATGGAAATGATGGTTGGATAAAAGTGATCGGGGGCGATGGCATGTCAACAGCGATAAATTTTAATGAAACCATTATTTATGGAAGTTACCAGTATTTTGGGCTAAACAAATCTACTGACAAAGGAAAATCCTTTGAATACATCAGACCCAATAATAATATACTCTATACCGAACAAATTGCCTTTAACACCCCATATGAAATTACTCCTTCAAATCCATCTGCATTGTATGCCGGTGGCCAGCGAATATACATAAACGAAAACAATGGCAATCCTAATTCATGGCGACCGTTACATGAGTTTGTATTGGATGCCAATGCTACCACACTGGCTTTGGCAGTCTCGCCGGCAGACCCATTATTGATTTTTGTGAGTACTTTTCCTCTGAATAATAAGACAGTCCCTAAACTCTTTAAAAGCACCAATGGCGGCATCACCTGGCAGCATATTTCTAATCTGCCAGAAACCACCGTAATGGATATTTCATTTGATCCCAACAATGCTAATACACTGTATCTGGCATATTCTGGTTTTACTGAGAATTCTCATGTATTTAAATCGGTCGATGCGGGCCGCACCTGGGAAAATATAGATCACGGATTACCCAATGTACCTACCAATTGCATTGCAATAAATCCAAAAAAATCGAATGAAATTTATGTTGGAAATGATCTGGGAGTATTTGTATCAGAAAATAGCGGTAAAACTTGGGAAAAATTTACCAGTGGTTTACCCAATACGACCATGGTTATGAGTTTAAGTATAACCCCTACCCCAGGTCTGGGAATTATTAAAGTGGCTACCCATGGCAATGGAGTATATGAAAGCCCATTGGCAGATTTTAGTATCGTCACCAAAGAAATTACCAATCCTTTATTGTCCAATTTAATTTTATCCCCAAACCCGGCAGATAATTTCATTGCCGTAAATACCTTCTTTAAACAGTCTGCAAATTACCGAATAAGCATTTCAGATTTGCATGGAAGAACCATGTTAGAAAAAACGAATAGCACGGCCTATATTGGCGAAAATGTGAGCCGGATAGATATAAGCCTATTCCCATCCGGAGTGTATAATCTCAGATTAGAAGGAAAAATGGCAACTGATAAGTCTAGATTTTTATTAATTCGAAAGTTTGTAAAAAAATAAATTCCCCAATTTATTTTTTTACAGTCTCTGTTCTTTTCTATTTTGAAACGGATCTGCCGCAAGATTGATCCAAAGAATTCAAAAAAAATCCATGGCCTTACCAATTCTTTAATACTTCTTTGAATTAAGTATTGCAAATCCTATCTTTGGTTTATCTGCATGTCGTCCGGAAACCAACTATTCTTATTATTCATTTTTCTATTTCATGCTGTTGCCAATAAAGGCCAAAGCGAAAAAGCATTTGAATTTCCATTGCCAAAGAGACTTATTGTAATTGATTCGATCCTTGGGTTACCTGATCTGACCAGAGCCGACACTGCCACTTTAACAAAAAAAAATCAAGAACCTAAGAGAATTGTGTACACTATACCATGATACACATAGTGAATTGCTTGCAGATATATTCCAACTCAGATTAGAAGGTATGATTGATGGTCTTCTAAATAGTGGGCCTAAAATGAAGTTTAACGACATTTTTCTTGGATATCAACAAATCATTCAATTGGCAAGAATTAAAAAATTCCTGATCATTGAAATACTGGCCTTCGAGCATCTTGCTGAAGTACTCAGGGTGTATAAGAGAATAGGAGCAGAGTTAAGTTACGAATTGAAAGCGTATGAACTTATTCAAAAATCGGGGCAACCGCATTTGATAGAAGGTTATAATATGGCCAGGAAAATTGGTATGGCATTTTATGAATTTCAAGATTACCAAAAGGCAAAATATTTTATTGAAAAGGCAGTTTCCCCTAAAATCTATACGGCAGAAAACAGAAAAAATGTGTTGCCCCGATTTCGTCAGTTTAATATGCTGAATTATGACATGTTGTCGCAGATTCACCTTCATCTGGGCAATTACGATTCCTCGGAATACTATATAGAAAAAGCATTCCAGATTTATAAAAATGAAGACACTACCCTATTTCATTTTAATGGCTGGCGAGGAATTTTTATTGGAAACCGCGCCAATATTTTAGTTGCAATTGGAAAACACGAGCAGGCCATTCCTCAATATCGCAAAGCCATAGAAATAGTGGAAAAAGCAAAGATGCATAAAGTAACCGCAACTTTTTATATCTCACTAATCAGTTTATATTTGAAAACAGGCAATGAAAGGGAGGCCCTGCCTTTGTTGCACAGGTTGAAGTCAACTATAAATGAAATGAATTCCAACCCTTTAATTGACAGAGGTAAACAACAAATCAATCTGGACTATTATAAATTAGTACTATTGTTGCCCAACTCCAAATCTTACCCTTTGGGTGAAAAAGAAAAAGTTCTTGATTCATTAGAATACTGGTCTGCAAAAGTCAAAGAAAGTACTGACCGGGAATTTATTATCAAGAAAGAATTGGAATTGGAACTGGATGATATCAAACTAAAAGAACAGACATTAGAAAGAAACATTTTAAATCAAAAAAAACAGCGCAATATGCTGTTTGTTTTGTTGGGATTACTTTTTATCCTGGCCACAGCCCTGGTATTGTACAAGCAGGGTCAGTTGAAAAAAGAAACTTCGAGATCACAAACTATTAAAGAGGAATCAAAAAAAGAATTGGAGCAAGCTCAAATAGATTTAGATGCCTTTAAAACCAGCCTGATTGAAAAGTCCAAACGGATTGAAATATTAGAAAGTCAACAAGATATTGCCTCAGCTCAAGCCCTGCAGGCAATGCAGGCAACCAGTATACTTACAGATAAGGACTGGCTGGAATTTAAAGCCTTATTTGAAAATGTGCATAAAGGATACCTGGATAGATTAAAGACAAAATATCCTATGATCACTCCAGCCGAAATAAGAATAATCGTCCTCACTAAATTAAATTTAAACACACGAGAAATGGCTACGACTTTAGGTGTAGGCACAAGCGCCATCCGCACAACTAAAAGTCGCCTCATGAAAAAAATATTGTTACCGGAAGAAGAAACTTTTGAAGAATTTATTGAAAAAATTTAAGTTGTTTAAATTATTCCTATTTCATTCACCCATTTAATCTTAAAAATTAGTATCTGAAAATCGATAACTATATACCAATAAGCTTTCTCTAAATACCCTGAATTTGATTGTAAAAGATCACGAACTAGAATTCTAACCATTGAATAAACAGGATATTGAAAAACTATTTTTCAGTCTACCAGCATATCCTCAGACCGTAAGGCCAAACAGATAACATACTCAATACCAGGTATCTATATTTACAAAAATACTTGAAAACTTTAACTGTTTAATTTTCTTATATAATGATCAGATAATTTACTAATTAAACTATATTTGTGACGGCCATACAAGATTCAAATCTTTTTATATCAAGACGACAATTATAATCCGATGAACTTGTATGGCTTTTCTATTTCAGGACTCATCGAGGACCTTTGAAATTATTCCCAGCCCATCTTTAAGGTTAGATCCTTCCGGATACCCAAATCCAACTCTCATATAAGTATCGCTCATGTCAAACCAATGTCCCGGTCCCACTACTAAGCCAAACTTTTCAAATAAAGTCTTATAAAATTGATCTATGTTTAAAATATTCTTTTTAATCCGTATAAAACAAACTAATCCGCCATTTGGCAATACCGCTTCCACCCTATCTTCAGAATCTAACCAGGATTTTAAAATACCTAAATTGATTTGTGCTTTGGCATTCATTTTGGAAATAAATTCCAATCGCCTTGAATAAAATGCATAAGCTATTGCTTCCTCTATGGGCGGATTGCATATTTGAATGGTTTCCTTTGCCGCAAGAAAAGATTCATACCAGAAAGTGTTTTTTGTTACGATAGCCCCTATTCTGATGCCAGGTAAACCGTACCCTTTGGAAAATGAAATAATACTGATCCAGTGAGGATGATAGGATGCCATTAAAGGAATGGCCGATTCAAAACAAGCATCGCGATAGGTTTCATCAAAAAGCAGAATGAGATTATATTTCTCAGTAAGTATTAAAAGATCATTTAACTGATTTTTAGTAATACAATTGCCTGTGGGGTTGTGAGGAGTGGTAAGGCTTATCATCCTGGCTCCTTCAAGGCATGCTTTCTCTACCAGGTCTATAGGTAATTCCCAGTTTTCTTCGATGGTGAGATTTATTTTAATGATCTGGCATCCAAGAGTCCTTGGGATCTGCAAATTAGATGAGTAGTTAGGAAAAACGATTCCCACTTTATCTCCTGCATTCAATAGCGAGCTATATACAAAATACATGGCCATTGCCGCCCCACCCGTTAACAACACATCAGATTCTTTCAAACCTTCACCCACACTGGCTATCTGTTTTCTCAATCCCGGATGACCTCTATGATCAGTATATTCTGGTTTGATAACGTACAAGTCAAGTCCGAGCTCATGCAAATCCATTTCATATGCTGAACTTTCGGCTAAATTTATTCTGATATTTCCATATCCTATTTCTTCCGGGCTTTCGATTTCGATAGGCATGCGTCTGTAATCCATAGCTTAAAGGTAAAAAGGAATGGCATCAAAATGATTTATTCAAATTATTTCTATTTTTATCCAATGTTAAAGCGCAATCCAAGAGATAGGTCAGAAATTACTAATGAAATATACGCAAGCGGACTGGTGCCTCTATTTTATCATGCTGATTTAGAAATGGCAAAATTATTGCTCAGGACTTGCTATGATGCCGGTCTCAAAACCTTAGAGTTTACCAACCGTGCGGCCAATGCACACTCTGTATTTGCTCCATTGAATCTTTATTGCAAAAAAGAATTACCTGGTATGCGACTGGGTATTGGCACGGTTACCGACATTGGAACTGCCGCATTATATCTTCAATCCGGGGCCGATTTTATCGTGATGCCCTCTTTACAGGAAGAAGTAATCCAACTTTGCAATAAGAGAAAAGTACTTTGCCTGCCGGGTTGTGGAACAGTGACTGAAATAAGCAAGGCAGAATCACTTGGATGTGAAATAGTAAAATTATTTCCCGGTAACCATTATAGCCCAAAATTTATATCTGATGTGTTGGGACCTATGCCCTGGACCAGCATTTTGGTGAGTGGAGGAGTGGAACCTACTAAAGAAAATATTCAATCATGGATCAAAGCCGGAGCCACCTGCCTGGCTTTGGGATCAAAGCTTTTTACACCTGAAATCTTAAATGGTAAAAACCTCACCGGATTAGCTGAAATGATTTCCAATTCAATACAGTGGGTGTTGGAAGCGCGAAAGACCTGATTACTAAACAACTGTTTATACTGATTTTTCTTAATTTATTTTATTTCATAATGTGTTCAATTATAACATATTAAACCTTTTTGTTATGGTATAGTATTTGTCTATAACCTGGTACCCCCATTATAATTTTACAAAACTAAAACTTAAAACTATACCTTATTGTCAGTGCTCCGCAACTGGTAATTATAAGGTAGGCTTGTGCAACAAAATGAAAAAAATGATTAGACTCCAAAATGGATATCCAGTTCATTTGACCAGAGATATCCGGTTTTGGTTTTGGATTGTTTGTATGATGGCATTCCTCATATTGACCTTAATAAAGATAGCAGAATAGGCTTTCATGAAAAAAACGACAGAACAAATTTAGCAGCACCCCTGAATAATTATATGGGGGTGCTGTTTAATCTGTTCCCATAGGCTATCCTGGATTGATGTTATTAATATGATGATGTAAAAAAGCTTCACAGCCTTCTTTTATTAACTGATATGCCTCTTCAAAAAGGTCCGTATAATATGGATCGGGAACATTCCTCTGCTTACCCGGATATTTATAATCCAAAAGTAGTCTGATTTTTTTATGTAACCCTGAGTTCTGAGTCTGAGCGATTACATCCTGGTAATTCATTTGGTCCATGACCAAAATATGATCAAATCGTTCAAGGTCGTTCTTTTGAATATGCCTGGCACGCTGGTCGGTGATATCAATTCCATGATTTCGTGCACATCTTATAGCTCTTCTATCCGGTAATTCACCGACATGCCAGTCCCCTACCCCTGCTGAATCCACAAGCCAATGGGTCAATTCATTTTCAATAATTAATTTTTTCATTACCCCTTCTGCCATTGGTGACCGGCAAATATTACCAAGACACACCATTAAAATTTTCATTCAGCAAAATACTAATCATGATGTATATCAGTAAACTTATTGTGAGGCTGATTTTTTAATTCCAGTAATAAGGCATACTTTTGTTTAGACAAAGTCTAAATAATGTTCAAACCAATCATTGCTAAAAATTTATTTGAAATAAAGGAAGGTAAAATTTGCGGATTTAATGATGAAAACCTTTCCAGACTATTGATTTCCAAAGGGATATTAATAGGTAGCATAGCAAAATTAATCAGATCCTCTCCCTTTGGCAATTCTTATTACGTGCAGATTGACGGGATGAGGTTTGGCTTGCGAAAGCAAGAAATCGATGTAATACAAATGACTGAACTCTGATATCAAATGGGTAAAAAAGTTGCAATCCTAGGAAATCCAAACAGTGGAAAATCATCTGTATTTAATCGGTTAACTGGCCTGTCTGCTAAAGTTGGCAATTTTCCTGGTATCACTGTGGATAAAAAAGCAGGAACTATAAAGCTTAGCAATGGTGAATCGGTAGAACTTATCGACTTTCCCGGGGTATATAGTTTGCATCCCAATGCAAAAGACGAGTTTATAGTCACCTCTATACTTTCCAATCCAAAAGACCCGGATTACCCTGACCTGATATTATATGTGGCAGATATCACTCATCTTGAAAAACAATTACTTCTATTTACCCAGGTAATAGATCTTGGTCTGCCGGTGGTGATGATCCTCACCATGAAAGATTTGGCAAAAAAAGACAATCTGATATTTGACCTGGATGCCCTGCGTTCTCAATGGCAAATTCCGATCCTCCTGATCAATGCCCGTACACAGGAAAGTACACCCGCCATAATTGTCGAAATAGAAAAAACACTACATAATCCCGAGCTGCTCATCTCACCACAATACAAATTGTCCTATTCTGAACAAAGAATAACAAACGATCTTAATAATATTGTTACTACCCATAGCTCGTATCAAAGTCTGTTGAATGCACATTACTTTGACAAATTAGATCACCTTTCATCAGAGCAAAAAGAAAAAATTAAATCTGTAAACATCAGGTATGGATTTAATTCACTGGCCTCACAGATAAGTGAAACCATGCAACGGTATGATGTTTTTACTCCATTAATCAGAAAAGCTGCCTCGGTTGGCACCTTTAAAATCAGTAAACTCAGTGAAAAAACAGATAACATTCTGACACACAAAATTTGGGGTTTGATTATTTTTTTTACAGTGAATTTTTTCATTTTTCAGGTCTTCTACAAGAGAAGCATTCTTTTTTTCAAGT
>CAYNIG010000189.1:0-9842 GCA_964396995.1 uncultured Saprospiraceae bacterium
AGGCGGTACACCGATAGAAGCCTGGACAAGTGAAGAGGGATTAAAAGAATTCAATTCAATACAACAGATTATCCAAAAAAATAAAGATACCGGATACGTAAATTTGTTTTCCAGGTCTGTTTCAGGTACTAATTCCAATCGTGAACTCAAAGACAAAGGCCTGATTGAAAAATGGGAAAGTAATGAATATAAAGCAAAAGGATGGCGTACTATTCATATTCCAGGCTATTGGGAAGATCAGGGGTTAAAAGACCTGAATGGAATAGTTTGGTACCGAAAAGAAATAGAGATAAGTGGTGATTGGTCCGGTAAAAAAGCAAAGCTTTATATGGGTCGGATCATAGATGCAGATGAAATGTATGTGAATGGTAAAAAAATTGGAAATATAACTTATCAGTACCCACCCAGGAGATATGAAATCCCCGAAGGATTATTAAAGCAAGGAAAAAACCTATTTGTAATCAGAGTGACCAATACGGCAGGTAAAGGTGGATTTGTGCCCGATAAACCTTATTATGTAATTACAGACGATGGAATAAAAATTGATTTAAAGGGAACATGGGAATATAAAATAGGTGAGGTATATAGTCCATCCACCAGAAATACCAATTCCATACTGGTGAAACAAAACCAACCTGCCGCTTTGTATAATGCCATGGTGGCTCCATTCATTTCTTTCCCTGTAAAGGGTTTTTTGTGGTACCAGGGTGAAAGTAATGCCGGTGATCCTGTTAACTATGATAAACGACTCAAGGCTTTAATATTGGATTGGCGCATGAAGTGGAAAGCAGCTGATGCGCCATTTCTTTTTGTGCAATTAGCCAATTTTATGGATTATACCATGATGCCGGTCGAAAGCAACTGGGCAGAGCTTAGAAATAATCAAAGAAAGGCACTCGAAATTACCAATACAGCCATGACTGTCATTACCGACTGCGGAGAATGGAATGATATACATCCATTGAATAAAAAGGAAGTTGGAATCCGGCTTTCTCTTGCTGCTAGAAAACTGGCTTATTCTGAAAATATAGAATACAGTGGCCCTTTGTACGATAAGGCTATAATCGATGGAAACAAAATTATCGTTTCATTTTCACATTCCGGGTCGGGGTTGATATCAATAGATGATGAACCATTAAGAAATTTTGCCATCGCAGGGCAGGATAAAAAATTTATTTGGGCAAACGCCAGGATAGATGGGGCAAACGTAATAGTATGGACCGATAATGTAAAGGAACCAAAATATGTACGGTACAACTGGGCCGACAATCCGGAAGGAAATTTATACAATAAAGAAGGATTACCAGCATCTGTATTTTCCAATGAATAAAAAAAATGAAAATGAAAAAACCAATCTATGCTCTGTTAATATTAATCCAATCCATGTTTGCCGGAGCTCAGCAAATGATTATTGATTCTACGAAATATCCAAGCATTACCAATTTTACTACTCCACAGGATCATGAAAACATGAAAGCACAACTCGGCATAAAACTGCTGAGACCCGGATACAGTGGCAATGAATCTGCCCCCAATCATGCCAACTACGATGAATCAATGGCCAATCCCTGCCCTGAACTACCCGATGTGTTGACTGCTAATAATGGAATAAAGATCACCCATGCTGACCAGTGGTGGAATCAACGCCGACCCGAGCTGATTGCTGAATTTGAAAAAAATGTATATGGCCGGATTCCAAATCATGTGCCAAAAGTATCGTGGACAGTAAAGCTGACTGATAGAGAAGTGGTAAATCGCATACCGGTAATTGCAAAAGAAATTACTGGGCATGTAGATAATAGTGCTTATCCCTTGATCGGTGTAGATATAAAAATGGTATTGGTAATACCTGCCAATGTAAAAGGCAAAGTACCTGTATTGATGATGTTTGGAAGACCGGTACTCCCCGCTCCTGCACAACCCTCTATGGAAGATCTGGATAAACTTAACCAATCTTTCAAAGAAATGATGATCAGAGCAAATCCGGAAATAAAGACCATTTATGATAAATATCCAGCTTATCAACCCATAACCAGAATAAGCCCTCCCAATCCATTTGGGCCGCCAAAACCGGATGAGGAACTAACTCCCCAGGAAAGATTATTAGCTGCGGGTTGGGGCTACTGTACTATAGACCCGGGTAGTATCCAACCGGATAATGGTGCCGGTCTCACCAGAGGCATCATTGGACTCACCAATAAGGGTCAGCCAAGAAAACCAGAGGACTGGGGTGCATTGCGTGCATGGTCATGGGGGGCTGCCCGGGCACTTGATTATTTGGAAACCGATACCCTGGTAAATGCAAAACAAGTAGGTATCGAAGGAGTGTCACGATATGGAAAAGCTGCTTTAGTGACACTTGCATTGGAGCCAAGATTTGCTGTAGGGCTTATCGGTTCATCAGGAAAGGGAGGCGCGACATTACATCGTCGGGTATTTGGTGAAGGTGTGGAAAACCTGACCGGAGGTGGCGGATATCATTGGATGGCGGGAAACTATCTGCAATACGGTGCCTCAGAGTCCATCTTTGGTAAGAAGACCGGATGTGATTTAAAAGTAGACTCACACGACCTCATAGCATTATGTGCGCCCCGGCTTACTTTCATCAGCTATGGTATTCCTGAAAAAGGAGATGCCAAATGGCTGGATCAGAAAGGAAGTTATATGGCTACTATTGCAGCAGGATCTGTGTTTAAACTTCTCGGAGTAAAAGACCTTGGAGTATCCAATGATTATATGAAAGAAGCCATGCCTCCCATATTGACCGGTATGCTGGATGGACAACTCGCGTGGAGACAACACGATGGCGGACATACTGATGCTCCGAATTATACCTATTTTATACCGTGGGCCAATAAGAATTTGAAATATGAAAAAATAACTCCATAATTCCTCACTAAGGAAGTGCTTTTATTTGATCTGTTTTTCTTACTCTTCGGATGAGCTTTACCACTTCAAACCAGAATACCGAAACAAAACCAACACCTATGCACAAGAATAAATGTATCGGTGTCACTGATTTGAATTTGAAAAAATCGGTCAATGGTTTTACATAAAGTATAAGTCCAACCATGACCACAGTAAGAATAATAATGGCCAAAATCAGGTTGTTCTTATACCGAAACGTGGTAAATATGGAATAATAAAAAGACCGGTTTACAAGCGTAAGAAAAACATTAGCCGCCATCAATACCATAAAGGTCATGGTTCTTGTACCTGCTTCATCGAATTTATTAAAAACGGAATATTGATATATAAATAGGATTCCTGCCGTAATGATCAGCCCTTGCAAAATACTTATTGACAACTCCTTCCAATTGAAAAAAGTGGTGGTAAATACTTTTGGTCTTTGCTGCATGGTATTTTTTTCCATTGGTTCATTTTCATAAATAATAGAACAGGTTGGTCCCATAATGATTTCCAGGAAAATAATATGAACTGGTGAAAAAATATTGGGGTACACCCACCCCAAAGCCAGCGGTATAAATACAGTTAATATGATGGGTATATGAATTGAAATAATATATTGAATTGCCTTTTTCAGATTGGAGTAAATTTTCCGACCCATTGCAATTGCATTGACCATTTTGGACAAATCATCCTCCAATAAGACCAAGGAGGCTGATTGTTTTGCAATTTCCGAACCTTTTCTTCCCATCGCGATACCAATATGGGCTGCTTTTAATGCAGGTCCGTCATTGACACCATCCCCTGTCATGGCCACGATCTGGTGGTTGGATTTGAGTGCATTAATAATTTTTAGTTTAGCTTCAGGAAACATGCGCGTAAAGAGGGTGGTATTCATCACCCTCTGCTGCATTTCCTCATCAGACAAGCGCATCAATTCATCACCTGTAATTTCTTTCTCATATCCTTTAAACCCAATTTGTTTTGCAATAGCCACCGTGGTAGCGGCATGGTCGCCGGTGATGATTTTTACCGCAATGCCGGCATCATAAAACCCTTCCAATACTTTCTTTATATTTTTTTTAGGTGGGTCGTAAAAAGCAACCAGGCCAATAAATCTAAAAGACAAATCTTTTTGATTGACCGGATAAGTCTTACCCATAAAATGGGAACGACCCACCCCCAATACTCTATGACCATCAATTGTTAAACTTTTAATTGCGTCAATTATTTGTATTTCCTCTTTTTCCGAAAGGTTTGAAACCTCCATGAGAGCTTCAGGTGCCCCTTTTGCGGCGATGATCCTGTCCCCATTCTTATCTTCAAACACATGTGTCATCATAGGGGGCCTGCCACTCAACGAATATTCATACTTAAGTGTATAGGCTGATCGCTTATCGGATTTAGATATTTCCTTGTAGGTCTGGTGAAGTGATTTTTCCATTGGGTCAAAGGGAATGGGTTCACTTGCCCACATCGCTACTTCTATCAGTTCTATTTCCTCAGGTGCAAGGGCAGCTTTTGGGTCAGTAATTTTATTGGAACTTAAAACGAAGAGTTTATCCAAACTCATTTTATTTTCTGTAATGGTTCCGGTTTTATCCGTGCAAATGACAGTGGCACTCCCTAATGTTTCCACTGTTTTCATTTGTTTCACCACAATACCCATCTTCATCAAACGCCATGCACCTAAAGCCATAAAAGTGGTGAAGGCAACCGGGATCTCTTCGGGTAATATGCTCATGGCCAGGGTAAGTGATTGGAACAGACTATCCAGCATAGATCGGGAATTCCAAAAATTTATTGCCCACACAATTATAAATACGACTATTCCAGCAATGGCCATCTTTTTTACAAAATTGGCTATTTGTATTTCCAATGGCGTTTCTTCTTCCTTTATGCTTTCTAAACTTTTTCCTATTTTCCCTAATTTAGTTTCATTGCCTATTGCTGTAACAGTCGCGATGGCCAATCCTCCGGAAACGGTGGTGCCGCTGTAAATAAAATGATCCTCCATGGATAGGTCTTTAAAAACCGGAAGTGCTTCGCCTGTGAGTATTGATTCGTTTACCGAAAAGTCGTTGGAGTGCACTATAGTACCGTCTGCGATAATTAAGGTTCCTTCTTCAACCATCAGGCTATCTCCAACTACTACCGCTTCACTTTTGATTTCCACTATTTTCCCATTCCGAATTACTTTACAATTGGGTTGTGAGAAGGTTTTCAACTTTTCTAATGCATTTTTACTTCTGGAATATTGGAAGAGGGAAATTGAAGCCTGAAAAACTATGGCCACGGTGAGAAAAATTCCGTCACCCATTTTTCCATTAATAAAATAAATTGCAGATGCAGCCAATAATAAAATCATCATAGGCTCCTTTGCAATGCGCACTACCGCAGTAAAAAATCTATTTTCATTTTTGTAGTGTGCCGTATTTCGACCAAATTTTTTCAATGACAGGCTTACCTGTTCATCTGTCAAACCTGTTATTTCAGAAACATTTACCGGCATGGTCAAATCCAATTAAACAAACATAAGAAAGTTTAACTGGTCAGTACTGGTTTTAAGGCTAATTCATTCAACTACCTATTCATATTGGATTCTTTGAGGGTACCAGGTAACTTTTACTTACCTACTTTACTCTTTTCGCCTTTACCTCAAACATACTCATCAGGTTGCCTTTGATGGTATCCTCATCTACTTTTTCAAATGGTATGGAGAGATCGTAACCACTGGCACTAAAGAATATAGTCATTTTACCACCTTCTTCCGTGATGCTGGTCATGGGATTTTTGGGGGCTTGAGGTTCAGCGGGATTAGTAAGATCGCCTACGAGTTTACCCTCTATTCTATTTATATCGGCAATCATTTTCGCATCGCCATTGGGTGTGCCGAAAATGGTGATTTCCCATTTTCCAATAAAATACGCCGTGGAATCAGACGATTGATTAAAAGCTCTGGTAGCAATGCCCAGAAAAGATAAGACCAGAATAAAGGTTGTTTTTTTCATTTTTATGGATTGTATTATTAGATGAATTGTATCAATTATTTTCTTTTATACGTATGGCTTTCGCCTTAAACATACCCATTAGTTTTCCGCTCAGATTGTCTTCGTCCTCTTTATTTAAATCGACATTTATATTATATCCTGCCATTTGAAAATAGATCACAATTTTATCATTGGATTCCTCTACTTTATCTAATACCACAGCAGTCGCATCAGCAGTGTTAGGTTTGATGGTACCAGTAAGATTACCCTCTTTTCGCTCCAAATTAAGAGTTAATGTTGCATCCCCATTAGGAGTACCTATAAATGTAGTTTCCCATTTACCAGTAAAAAAGTCTGATATTGAATTCTCTATTTTCGAATTAAGATTGGTTGTAGAAGGCACAAGGGTACTATCGCTGTTTAATTTAAATTCCAGACCAAAAACGACCATGAGTGATTGGCCATCGGATTTTGGATTGGTAAATACCAGGTACAAATCATGAAGTTTTTGAGCCTCTTCGGCTGTCAGATTTAATGGCGCTGATAAGAAAGTGGGATTAAAATTCATTTTTTCTGATGCTTCCAAAAACGGGGTAACACCTATTAATTTTCCTTTAGGACTTCCAAGATGCAATTCGACTTTACCGCCGACCGCATTTAATTGCGGCTTAGGCGCTGAAGCAGCAATCTGAACGGCCACTATTCCATTAAGATCTATTTGTTTCAGCGCCAGGTAAGCACCCGATTTGGACGGTATAGCGAGATTGTTTCCGCCAAATGAAACTTTATTGATTTCGGCATACTCATCCAGGCCATGTGCATCCAGTTTGCTGTTTTTCAATACAAATGTCTGCTCTGATTTCAAAGGTGGCATTCCCATGGCACCCATATCTTCATATGCAGCCCGAACAATGTACACGCCTTTTGATTTATCAGATGCAGGAGCCTTAGCTATATAACTTCCATTTAAAGGAAGTGATTTTTCTTTTGGCTTTTCATTAGCCAGGTTCAAGATGTATTTCACCATTTCGGTAGCATCTGCAGGTTTGATCTGGGGATGGCCAGCCATTGCGGTTTCACCCCACACTCCACCACCGCCCTGGATTATTTTTTTAGCCAATTTATCAATGACCACTGCCTCCATTTTATATTTGGCAGATATCGCTTTGTAACTTGGCCCTACCGACTTTTTCTCTTTTTTATGACAAATGATACAATCGCTGGCATCCATTAATTTTTTACCTTTTGTTTCTTTTATCGACTCATCAGCAGTTCGATGTCCCTGGGCTATGGCTATCTTATCATAACCTTCGGGCAGGTAATCTATGTTTACGGCAACCCGATCCGGATTGATGCCTTTTTCCAGAGTACCATCTTCTTTGTCATATACTTTTATAGCGTAGTTAAATGATTTATTAGCCTCGTAAAATGATTTGTTGCCTTTAGGGATTTCCAGTGACAATACGGGTGGCTCATTCCCTACTGTGATTTTTTTCGACTGTGACCGAATGCCTCCTTTCGTATCGGAGACAGTCAGGGATGCTTTATATGCTCCAAGTTTGGTGAGGGTAATATCCACTTCCGTTCCATTTATAATTTTGCTATATCCATTTTTAGAAGAGATATTCCAAGTATACTTCATATCATCACCATCGGGATCTATTGTACCGGCAGCACTGAGTTTAAGATTAAAAGGGGCAGATCCCCCATTTTGATTGGCCACCAGTTGAATCTGAGGTTTACGATTGCCACCATTATATTCGATGCGGACCAACCGGGCATCGTCGTTTGCTGCAAACCATCCTGTTCCATATTCAAGCATATACAGGTCTCCATTGGTTGCAAACTCCATATCCATAGGATTACTAAATTTATGACCTGGCATGAATCGCTCCATGGAAACATAGTTTCCCTCTTTGTCCATCGTCACGGCCATGATCCAGCCTCTCATCCAATCATAAGTGAGTAATTTTCCATTATAATAGGATGGAAATGCCCTGGTAGCCAGTTTAAAGTCTTCGGCATAATATACCGGTCCTGCCATGGCATTTCTCCCCCCGGTACCAACTAACGGAAATTCTTTGGATGCACCGTAAGGATACCATATGAAAGCGGATTGGGCTGGGGGTAAAATTTTTAAACCTGTATTGTTAGGTGAATTATTGGTAGGAGCTTCGGCAATCCATTTATCGAGGGATTTTTTATTTTCAAAGTCATATTTATAATAGGCTTTATTATTACCTACAAAATGAGGCCATCCAAAATTACCGGCAACGCGAGCCTGACCTACTTCATCGTGACCGGCAGGGCCTCGTGTAGAATCAGGATTGGAAGCATCCGGGCCAACCTCTCCCCAATACACATAACCTGTTTTTTGATCAACTGAAATGCGAAAGGGATTTCTATGTCCCATGGTGTATATTTCCGGCCTGGTTAAGGGTGTGCCAACGGGAAATAAATTTCCATCGGGTATGGTATATGTGCCATTTGGCTGTGGTTTAATTCTAATAATTTTACCCCGCAGGTCATTGGTGTTAGCCGATGATTTTTGTGCATCCCAGGGTCCCCGATCAGTTCGTTCATCACTGGGGCTATATCCATTGGAAGCATGAGGGTTTGTATTGTCACCAGTAGACAAGTATAGATTTCCGTTTTTATCCCAGGCAATGGAACCACCGGTATGGCAGCATTCCTCCCGTTGCGTATTCACTTCCAATAGTACTTTTTTTGATTTCAGTAAAAGGGTATCGCCTCGCATCGTAAAACGTGCCAACACATTTTTAGGTGCCTCCGGAGCAGAATAATACATATATATCCATTGGTTGATGGCAAAATTTGGATCTTTATTTAATCCCATCAAACCATCTTCGCCCATAGTTGATTTACCCTCCTTATTTATATAATAGTTGCTTACCGGAATTTTAGCAATGGTCTTTAACGACTTTGTTTTTTTATTATACAATCTGACTTCACCCTTTCTTTGGATAAATAATATTCTGTCTTTGTCCAATAAGGTGAGCTCCATGGGCTCGTCCAATTTTTCCGCGAGTATTACTTTGGTAAATCTGTTTTCTTCAGGTCTGGCTTTTGTAAAATCCAATGGCTTGGGATTATCTCCACCGGCAGCATATTGGATACCGGCCCATAGATGTTATAAAAAAATAGATTCTGAAAATGTTTCATCCGTATGTCCCATGGCAGTATAAAATGATCTTCCCCCATCGTATTCCTGGTACCAGGACATTGGGTGAAAGCCGGGATTTTTACCTCCCGCGTAGGATGACTCATCTATTTTCAATACTACCTTTATATTGGAAGAGATGTCCCTAAAGCTATAAAATTCATCGGTGCGATCAAAAGCATCGGGCATATGTACCGTAGACCAATGATTTTTTTGCACTACTTCAAATCTGCCTTTTTGCACATTACTGGGAGTCATGGGATGGTCCAGAAAATAGGCTCCAGCCAGTTTACCGTACCATGGCCAATCGTATTCACAATCTGTGGCGGAGTGGATACCTACATATCCTCCTCCGGCCTGGATATATCTTTCAAAAGCTACCTGCTGATCTGCGTTCAGGACATCTCCGGTTGTATTTAAAAAAAGAACCGCATTGAATTTCTGAAGATTGGGTGCAGTAAACTGGCTTCCGTCTTCAGTAAAACTTACAGTAAACCCTTTTTCAACCGCCATGGCAGATAGGGCTTTTATACCGGCCGCGATGGATTGATGTCTGAATCCCGCAGTCTTACTGAATACTAATATATTGAGTTTGGTCTGTGAAAAAGTAATGACGGAGATCAATACAAATACATAAACTCCAATCGCTTTTTTAAGAAATCCCGTTTTCATATTTTACATTAAAATTTATTCATTAGTGCGCCAAAGTTAATAAAACGCCATATTATTGTATAAAAAAAATACATTATAAGACTAAAAGGATG
>CAYNIG010000190.1:0-9777 GCA_964396995.1 uncultured Saprospiraceae bacterium
TTCCGATTGGCCTGTGTGTACCCTTTCAGGTAGCTATGAAGCAACCATGAAAATCGTAACAAATTATACCCAACAATTTTCCCTTGAAACTGCTGAGCATATTCTGGGGGCGAATTGTATTCAATTTTATAACATTTAAAATAGATCAAACATTTTAAACCTGAATGATATGGCCAATACCATGAAAGCAGCAGTACTGCACGGAGCACAAGACATAAGAGTTGAAAGATTTGAAATGCCTGAGTTATTGCCGGGTATGGTATTACTAAAAATTAAGCGGGTAGGTATTTGCGGCAGTGATGTACATTATTTTAAAGATGGTTATTGCGGGGCATTCGTTCCCTCCAAGCCATTTATTTTAGGCCACGAATTGACAGCAGAAGTAATAGCAGTAAATGCAAATATAACCAACACCTTACCCATTGGCGCAAGGGTAACCGTCAATCCGGCCAGGGCCTGCGGCTCATGTAATTTTTGCAGGAGTGACCAAAGCAATCTGTGTAGAAATACCATTATGTTGGGGAGTGGAAGTACAAGTCCACCAACCAACGGGGCTATGGCTGAATTTCTTACTGTGCACATAGATCAATGCCACCTGCTACCAGCTGGGATGGATGATGGACTTGGTGCTATGATCGAACCAATAGCTGTCGGATTACACGCCATCAAAAAGGCTGGTACAGTTAAAGGAAAAAGAATTTTAATAACCGGCGGGGGTACTATTGGATTGTTAACCGCTATTCTTGCAAAAGCATTTATTGCCGAAAAGGTGGTGATGACCGACCTTATTGATGAAAGAAGAAATTTGGCATTAACTTGTGGTGTAGACTTGGTTTTTAACCCTATGGATGAAAATTTTCATAAGCAGGTAAATACTATTTCAGCAGATGGTTTTGATGTCATTTTTGAAGCATCAGGATCAGGGACAGCTTTGCGCCAGGCGTTTCAATTAGTAAAACCGGGAGGAACTATTGTCCAAATTGGTACACTTGGGATAGAAGACATTCCCATTCCTGCCAATCAATTAATGGTCAAAGAAATTCATTTCATTGGTTCATTCCGGTATGGAAATGTATTCGATGAGGCAATCAGACTTGTTGATTCGGGAAGTATCGATTTAAATCCATTGATTACACACGTATTTCCGATTGGCGACATCTCAAAAGCCATGAGTTTGGCTACAGATAAAAAGAATGCTCTTAAAGTCCAGGTAAAATTTTAAAAACCGTAATATGAATATTGCCTTCATTGATGTTTTTGTTATTACTGTTTACCTTATTGGTATTACTTTATTCGGAATCTGGGTTGGCTATAAAAAATCGGCAACATCCGGGCAGTATTTTTTAGCCAATAAATCCTTAGGATGGTTTACGGTAGGTGCAGCCGTTTTTACATCCAATATTTCTACCATACATTTGGTCGGATTAGCTGCCGGTGGCGCCAAAGATGGTATGGTGATTGGCAATTTTGAATGGATGGCTTGTTTTACCCTAATTTTATTGGCATTGTTATTTGCCCCCTTTTATACCACCTCCAAAGTGGCCACGCTACCTGAATTTATGGAACGACGATATTCACCCGGGGCAAGGACATTTTTAGCAGTCATCGGGTTATTTGGTGCATTGTTTATTCATATTGGCATTAGTTTATTTGCTGCAGCAAAGGTGTTTGAAAGTTTTTTAGGCATACCTATGATAGCAACTATTCTCGTTCTTTCTTTATTCACTGTCATTTATACGGCTCTGGGTGGATTAAAAGCAGTAGTCATGACAGAAAATATACAAGTAATCTTGTTATTAGGGGGCGCCATTCTATTAACTGTGCTTGGAATTAAAGCATTGCCCGGTGCAGGCATAGATAATATTGCTGATTTTAAATCGGTAGCATTTCCCGGCCAATTGGAAATGTTACAACCTATTTTTAACAAAGAGGGCAATGTAAATCCGTATTCCTGGTTAACTATTATTTTAGGCTATCCAATACTGGGCATATGGTACTGGTGTGCCGATCAAACCCATGTGCAAAGAGTATTAGGAGCAAAAACTTTAAAAGACGCACAGAATGGTGCTCTCTTTGCCGGTTTCTTAAAAATAACCCCGGTGTTTTTAATGGTCTTACCAGGTGTGGTTGGTTATGTCTTATGGCAAAAAGGTGCCTTTCAACTATCCAATCTAGAGGGCACCAATCATGTAGACTATAATACCATGCTACCTGCATTAATCAATTATTTGATCCCGGTAGGGTTAAAGGGCTTGCTCGCAGCAAGTATGGCAGCAGCTTTAATGAGTTGCATGGCGGCTGCTTTAAACAGTTGCGCCACCTTAATTTCATTGGATATAGTAAAACGAGTTCGCCCCGACACTTCTGATAGACAGATGGTAAAAATAGGCCGTATTTCTACTGCCGTTATCATGGTACTTGCTATTTTGTGGTCAACGCAAGGAGATCAGTTTGGGACCATTTTCGAGGCAATAAATAAAATACCCATGACATTTGCTCCAGCTGTTACAACTGTTTTCGTTTTAGGTGTATTATGGAATCGAGGAACTAAAGAAGGAGCGATGACCACATTATACCTGGGTTCCTTCATTGGTATTTTATATTTTGTCATTGATCTTCCAGGTGTTGGAAAATTATTTTTTGATGAATCGCAGTTAAGAAACTATACTGGTTTTATTAGCGATCCTGCACTAGGCCTGGGCATTCCATTTATGTTGGTAGGACCTATACTAACTGTATTATGTATCATCATATTTGTGGTTAGAAGCCTGAATACACCAGCGATGGATAAAGAACAGGTTGCCAAAGTCTGCTGGGATCATCCCTTATCTTTTTTACGTGGAAAAATTACCGGCTTAAGCGATCCACGTATGGTTACACTTTTTCTGATTTTCACCGTTGCCTTGTTGTATATTATTATTCAATTAAATGCCTGAATATGCAATACAATTTATTAGGTAATACTGGCATGAACGTATCCAGGATCAGTTTTGGGGCTTCTTCGTTGAGTGCGGTCTTTCACTCAGTTAATCAGGCAGAGGCAATTAAAGCCGTACATACAGCACTTGAAGCCGGTATCAATTATTTTGATGTAGCACCAGCCTATGGTGGTACGGTATCAGAAACTGTTTTGGGAAAAGCATTAAAAGGCATTCCTCGTAATCGATATTTTCTTTCTACCAAAGTGGGTAAGTACACCGATCCAAATCGGTACGGAAACGATGTGCTTGATTTTTCTGCGAAAAGAATTTATCAATCCTTAGAAGAGAGCTCAAGAAGATTAGGTACAGATTATTTCGACATCATCCATATTCACGATATTGAATACCAGAACAGACAGCATACAGAGTGGGCTTTAGCCGAAGGGCTGGATACTGTACATCAATTAAAAAAAGAAGGACGCATAGGCGCTATTGGTTTTGGAATTTATCCAATGGATTTATGGCAACGCATTTTTAGAGATTATGAAATTGATGCAGCATTAATACACAATCATTATTGTTTATATGACAACCGTTTGTTGCAATTACTTCCTCTCACAACCCAAAAAGGTATTGGCATAATCAATGCCTCGCCCTTCGGAAGTGGATTATTGACAGCCCGGGGACCTGCGGACTGGCATCCTGCAACAAAAGAAGAGCGTGCTGTTTTTCTGGAAGCTGCTTTATTGTGCAAACAATATGAAATTCCAATTGAAAAGCTGGCTATCCAGTTTTCAAGTCAACACACCGGTATTCCAACCACAATGTTTAGCTCATCCAATCCCCTATCTGTCTTAAAAAATATCCAATGGAGTGAAGAACCACTCAATTTGGAATTGCTGCTAAAAGTGCAACATATTTTGGCTCCCGTAATGAATAAACAATGGGATTATTAATCTGCAATCATGCCAGATACAGGCAAGACTTTTTCTCTTAAGAGTTTGGTATGATCCTGAATTAATCCGGAGGGATATCTGCACTTCGTATCTGATGAAGGATATTGTCGCAATGTATATACTATGGCCAAAACGTAAGCCAGACGAATGAAAAATTGCTTTCAATAAAGGTTCAATGATACTGTATTTGTAGTGCAGTTTTCTTTGCGTCGATTCATCAGGCCAACCATTTCCAATACATGAATTGGCTTTCAATTATAATAGCAGTGGAAAGCAGTACTGCAATCCTGCATTTATATTAAAACGAACCCAAAGTGCATTTGTACTTTAACACCTTTACTATCCAGTGGCCGATAATGCCATTCCCTTCTCATTATTTCCATCCAATCAAATTCACTTGATAATGAACATTTCTATTATATGGTTTGTGTATAAAATTGCTGTACCAGTTACCCAAAATAGAAAAAGATCTACTGGCATCAGATCAGAGTTTTTAAAAACAGGCTTATAAAAAATTGCGCTGATTATTTGGATGTCTGATAAAAAAAGTTATTTTTGACAGATATTTGTATATAGTAAAATTATTATTCAATAATAATGAATTTAAAATATATTTCTAATAGTCATTTCTAAACCAAAACCTTCTAATTATGAAAAAATTCTTAACTGTCCTTGGTCTTTTCCTTGTGCTGTATTTGGGAGCAGATACTAAATTATTTGCCCAACAAGTACAATACTCCGGAACAGTCGTAGACTCCGATGGACTACCGATTATTTTAGCTTCAGTACAGGTGGTTGGGACCACCAGAGGAACAGCAACCGATGAAAATGGAGAGTTCAAGATAGAGGCAACTGCTGGCGAGGCCATTCTGATCTCTGCATTGGGATTTGAAGCTGTTACTCTTAATTTAGGTCCAGCATATAAATTAGAAATTATCCTTACCAGCTCCATTTCTGAAGTAGGAGAAGTAGTAGTTACAGCGCTATCCATTAGCAGAGCAAAAAAAACACTTGGATATGCAGTACAACAACTGGAAGGGAATCAACTAACCCAGGCAAGAGATAACAATATCGTTAATTCTATCTCCGGCAAAATCGCCGGTGTGCAAGTGACGAGTGCCGGTAGTGCCGTTGGATCTTCATCCAAGATTGTCATCAGAGGCAATTCTTCATTTGGAGCAAATTCACCCCTGTTTGTAATCGATGGAGTTCCTATTTTTAATAATGTGACCAATCTGGATGGTGGAGGAGGAATTGACTGGGGAAATACCGCAAGTGATATCGATCCCAACAATATAGAAACTCTGACCGTACTTAAAGGTTCAAGTGCTTCTGCACTTTATGGAAGCCGGGCTACAAATGGTGTAATCTTAATAACAACCAAAAAAGGCTCTAAAAATAAAAAAGGTATTGGTGTTGACTTCAATACATCAGTGATGTATGATAAAGCCGGTTATTTCCCTAAACTTCAAAATACATATGGTGGCGGATGGGATGGTGAAGAATACTTATGGAAAACATACAATTCAACAAATGGCACTAATCTTTCTTATAATGAATATGCCAAACAATTTTCTTATAATTATGTAGATGGTAACGGTGGTGGAGTAAACGATGCCTATCCTATAAACTGGGGGCCCAGGCTTGACCAGGGTTTATTGCTCGATCAGTGGTCCACAGGAAAAAACAGTCCATGGATATCTCGCCCGAATAATATCAAAGAATGGTTTAATACCGGAGTTACTTACAATAATAGTGTTGCATTGACTTCTAACAGCGAAAAAGCATCAGGCCGAGTATCGTATACTAACCAAAATACAAAAGGAATTGTTGACTTTACAGATCAAAAACAAAATACAGTCGCAGCAAATATTATTCTCACTCCTTCCAACAAAGTGACCACAACTGCAAATTTTACCTACCTTTCAAAACAAAGTGATAACATTCCCAATAGTGGGTATGCATGGGCTGATATCTTTGGTTGGTTGCAACGAGATTTTCCTACTCAATATGCAAAAGATCTTTTTTATGAAAAGGAGAATCAGGATTACATTTTTGTTGGAGATAATCCGTTTTATTCTCTCCGAAATACAAATGGCTTCAAAAGAGACAGAATATTTGGAAATATTGGTGCAAAATACAAAATCACCAACTGGTTGTTTGCAGAAGGTGCAATGGGAATTGATTTTTATAATGAATTTAGGAAACAAATTACTCAGTCAGGTACCCAAGGTAACCTTCAAAGAGGAAGAGGTGGTCAGTTCCGCGAGAATTCTCAATTTTCACAAGAAACAAATCTCGATTTAACTTTAAATTTTGACAAAACATTTGGAGCCTTCCGACTTGACGGATTGGTAGGTGCAAATAATAGGAATAATAAATTCAATTTATTATCATTATCTGCCAACGACCTGACCGTTCCGGATATATATGCAATATCCAATGTAAAAGGAGCCCCCGGTGTAAGTGATTACCAAAGTGAATATGAAACGCAAAGTGTATATTTTGCAGCAAACGGATCGTATAAAGATTTCCTCTTTCTGGGAATTACCGGGAGAAACGACTGGAGTTCAACTTTGCCTGAAGCCAGTAGATCCTATTTTTATCCGTCGGTAAGTCTGGGTTTAAGCGTACTGGATGCATTTACCTGGAAGCCAAATTACATATCCTATCTTAAATTAAGAGCTAACTTAGCACAAGTAGGTGGGGCCACAGATCCCTATCAGTTGAGCAGAACATATTCTGCGGGTTCGTATGCAGGCATCTCCTTTTTTAGTCCCACCAGTACCTCTCCACCAAACGACCTTAAGCCTTTTAAAACATCATCCTACGAATTTGGTACCGATATTCGACTGTTTAAAGATCGATTCGCTCTCGATGTTACATATTATAATCAAAAAACAGAGAACCAAATTTTATCTGTCGGTACTTCAAGTACGACAGGTTACCGTGCGATAAAATTAAATGCAGGCGAAATTGAAAACTCAGGTATTGAGCTTATGCTTTCAGCCAAAGTAATAGAAACTAATGCAGGTTTGAGATGGTCGTCAAATATCAACTGGGCTAAAAACAAAAGCGTTGTGAACGCATTGTATGGAGGCCTTACCTCATACCAGATCTCACCCGGTTTTGGAGGAGCAAAAACCTTGGGCATACCAGGTGAGGAATGGGGAGTGCTTTGGGGCCTACCTTTTGTCAGAAATGAAGCGGGTAAAATAGTTGTCGGCCCAAATGGCCTTCCCAATACAACTAGTGCCGCCAAAAACCTGGGCAATGTAACCCCTGATTGGACTGGTGGCTTTGCAAATACATTTAACTACAAAGGTTTCAATCTGTATTTCCTGGCAGATATGCGTATGGGAAGTGAATTTTTCAGTACAACCGCATGGCATTCTTATCCAACCGGAGCTTATGAGGTAACAACCAAAAATAATGTACGTGAAACTGGGTTGATAGTAGATGGAGTATTTGAAGATAATACACCCAACGATGTACGGGTCTCAGCACAGGCATTTTATGTTGGGGACTGGATGTGGAACAACCATGAATACAGTATCCTTGATGGCACATTTGTAAAACTTAGAGAAGTAGTTTTTGGATATGATTTTAAAATCAAAAATTCAAAAATATTCCAAAAACTAAATGTCTCCGTCACCGGAAGAAATCTGGCGATTCTATATAGAGACAAAAGCACCAGGGATCTGGGTATAGATCCTGAAACTGGCTTTGGTGCAGGCGCGTTCGGAGTGGGTTACGAAAACTTCCAGATCCCTGCTACCAGAAGTTATGGTATAAATTTAAAAGTAGGTTTTTAATTACTAAAACGATTAAAGATTATATTATGAAAAATATAAATAAAATAAAATCGGTATTCTTTGTTGGAATCCTAATTTTGATCTCATCTTGTGTAAAAGATTTTACTCAAAAAAATGTTGACCCCAACCTGGCTACAGTAGTACCTGCAACGAATGTTTTAGGCTCAGCACAATTAAGCTCCATGTATACCTTATTTGGTACCAGGTTAGCCCTTTATTATACCGGAGCATGGTCAGGCATGATCAGTGCTCCCGATTATGAATATAGGGTGGATATTAATAATGATATGTGGAAATCAATGTATACCAACATGACCTATGCCGTAGATGCGATGAGGTTGGCTAAAATAGAAGAGAATGACAATCTATATGCAGCTGCATTAACCTTCAAAGCTTATAATGCTCAAAAAACTTCGGATATGTGGGGGGATATTCCATATTCAGAGGCTTTCCAATTGGAAAAAGGGGCCCTTTATCCAAAATACGATAAACAGGAAGATGTCTATAATGCAATACTGGCCGAGTTAAAATCTGCTGCAGATCTTTTTAATGTAACTGGAAAATCTATTGGCGCAGGTGACTTTTTCTTAAAGGGGGATATAACCAAGTGGCGAAAATTTTGCAATTCGCTACGATTAAGGGTAGCAATCCGAATGTCTTCGGCTAATGCTGAAAAAGCAAAAACAGTCATCCAGGAGATTTTGGGAAATCCATCGAAATATCCAATCATGACATCGAACGCTGATAATGCATATTGGATTTTTCCAGGAACTGCACCTGATCAGGAAATATGGTTTGAAGCAATGGGCACAACCGGAAATAATGCTAAAACAACCGGTTGGAGATTGCAACAACCCTTGATAGATGCTTTGCAAAACAATAATGACCCCAGACTTAAAGTTTATGCTGATAAAAATAGCTGGGGTAAGTACAGCGGACATCGATTTGGTCCTAATGAAAAATCGGATACCTTGAACAACAACTTCAATCGATCACATATTGGCAATAGATTTATGAATGATCCAAAAAGCTTTATCCCGTATATGAATAGTGCCGAAGTTTATTTCTGCCTTGCTGAAGCATATCAAAAAGGATTGGCTTCCGGCGATGCACGTGCTGCCTACGAAAAAGGAATTTCCATATCCTGCGAGGAGAATGGAATTACTTCCAGCGAGGTAACTACTTTTTTAAGCCAACCAGAAATAGCCTGGGGAGGGGGAACCTCGACCAATCTGCAGAAAATTGCACTGCAAAAATGGATCTGCCTGTTTAAGCAAAGCGTCGAAGCATGGTCTGAAGTCAGAAGAACTGATGTACCGTTACTAAATAGTATTACGGTAAATTATGCTTCATCACATAACCGGCCGCCATTCAGAATGGCTTACGCTGATGAAGAAAAAACATTAAACACCAGTTTTCCGTTTAATGTGGTCGAAAAAGATATCTTCTACGGTACGCAGCTATGGTGGGATAAAAGAACCGGAGTAAAATAAATTGAGTCTTTTTCTCTTATTATAAGATACACCACTTTGGCTTGAAAGGAGTTTTTTTTTAATCATACTATTTTTTTACTGGCATTTTTTGCCTAATTTGGGAGAGTGTTCTGATTTAAAAGAACACTCTCCGGATTTTTAATGGACAAATAAATAATTACAATTACATTTATTCATGTTTCACTTTATCATTATGAAGAGAGTCTTTATTTCACTATTAATTCTGTGCTGTTTGCTGAGTTCAATTTACGGGCAGGGTTCAAGTATTTCAAATTTATTTGATACCAGTAAAATTGACCCGTCTACCCTATTGTGGTATAAAAAACCTGCTGCGGCATGGGAAGAAGCTTTGCCGGTGGGCAATGGTAGATTGGGTGCAATGGTATTCGGTAAAAACGGAGAGGAAAGAATTCAACTTAATGAAGAGACTTATTGGTCTGGCGGTCCCTATTCAACTGTAGTAAAAGGTGGCAATAAAGTATTGCCCGAAATTCAGAAAAACATTTTCGAAGGCAAACCGATTCAGGCACACAAACTTTTTGGAAGATATCTGATGGGCTATCCAGTGGAGCAACAAAAATATCAGGCATTT
>CAYNIG010000191.1:0-5043 GCA_964396995.1 uncultured Saprospiraceae bacterium
TTCGCCCTCGCCAATAACTCCCGCAACATCTCCTTCCTCTCCTCATTATTTACTCCTTCCAGCTTTCTGAATTTCAGGTAGAAGCCTTCTTCCAGTAATGTTTTTTGTATAGCAGGATCATGGATCGCATCTATCCAGGTATCGGTGGTTTCATCGAGGCGGCTGGTATTAAATAGATGTTGTATATCATCTGCCTTGAGCGGGACGGGATTAAATAGTTTATAGATCGACCAGATAAATTGATCATCAACCGGGCCAGCCCTGAGTAAGGATGGATCTTTGGAGGCAATGAGATCAATCAGGCCATCGATAAATTTATCTTTGGGTATCTGTCGTATGCCGTAGCCGGCTACTTTAAACCCTCCCTGTATTAAGGTAGCCCAGAGTGCACCTTTGGCACAGGCCTTTACATCAAAATCATCCTTTATTTTACCATCATCAAAATGGCCGGATACAAAACATTCGATTGCCGCGTTGACTGCTGTTTCTCCTATAGCCGATTTTAATGCAAGTGTGGCTTCTAAGGCTGATGCCAGTGCTTGCGGATAATCTAAGATTAATGGTTTATCTGGATTAAACACATCATGTATGGCCCGCTGTACCAATAAATCAAAAGTGAAACCAATGATAAAATCCTTTCCTTTTAGCTTTATTAATTCACGGATGGAATTAATAAAAACAGTACCTGCTAGATCAGCAGTCATGGGAGCTGCCACACCGGTTGCTGCACCTGCTATACCGATATGTAATAATGTCCCAAAGACTGTATTAAAATCATTCATCCAGGCTGTTTGGCCTTCAGGAAAATGATCGTATTCCAGGAAAATATGGTTTAATAAACAGGGATTGGCACAGATAGCTGTACTCAATGGTGATTTACTGCTTAAATACGGGTGATTTTTAAACTTTTCCAGAGCTTCCCTGCATGGACCAGTATAACAACCACATGGTCCTTTTACTCCCTGCCCGGTTTCATACAAGTCCATTTCAGCCAGGGGTAATAAAGAGCTGATTTTTGCAGAATCTCCAAAAGCATAAGGTAATGCTAATGCGGAAGCTGAATCACTTACTATAGTCTGTGTACAATTGAGATCATTACCAAATCCTGCATAGCTAATGCAAGAGCCTGCAACCCCTGTATAGTATGGTTTTAGTACTTCATTTTTATCATTTACAGGCGCATAACCATAGAACTGTCTGTTTGATTCAGACCACCAACCCAGGTATACGGTCTTCTCTATTACAAATCCGGTAAGACTTCCTTTGGGCCATGCACCACCGTCACTTGGGTAATACGATGCGATCGCATTGGAGGGAAGATTTATTTTTTGACCGGATGGAGTAATGGATGCATAACAATCCTTTGCACCCGTATATTGAAAATAAACATAGCGATCATGATAAAATGATTGCTGTAAGACCCGTTGCCCTTCCCTATCAGTTTGAAACCACGGTATAATTCCGGGTGGATTTTGTAATAACTCCCATTCTCTATGCATCAGCCTTACACCACTATTATAATCCATCAGCAAATCCGTACTGCCTTCGGTCAAGCCTGAATAATTTTCTTTAGTATGTTCCAATACACCATATCCATGCCCGAGCTCATGTGCTATCGTCTTGGCATCGGTACTTACTATAAATCCATAGTTGCGACCACGAGGCATGAATCCGGCAAGACCTGATCCTTCGGCTTTGGTGATAAACAGATAATATTGTAAAGTGTCTTGTTTTGAATAGCCACGAATGATGTCCTGCATCTCACGGGTATAGTTGGCTAAAAAGCCTGATCGGATAGAATCCAGAATTCCATCATAACCGGGTACATTATAAGCAGGTGCAGTACTTACTGCCCACGATACTACCGCCTGATCAAATATTTTATTGATCTCGCGCTCTATTTCTTTTGCATTGGGTGGAGTAGTAGTATTCAGCGGTACCAGTACAACTGATTTGGTCTTTCGTGGATAGGCGATGACTTTGAGCATACCGGCAACGCGAGATACTAATGCAGAACTGTCGGTACCGGCATTGATTTCATCGAGATATCCTGCTAATACAAAATAATGGCCCTTAGTAGGAATGGATGGTAAAGTAATAGACCAGGTATCACCGGTGCGAGTAGCAGGTAGTTCAGCTGTATCAGAAAGATTAGTACGGAACCTGATTCTGTCTGGATCAAAGCCAGATGGTAAATCAACAACTTTAGCTTGTACTACATCACCTTTGTTTAATTCGAGTGATTTGTATGGGATATAATAATCATATCCGGCTATGGTCATTTTTTCATATTCGGTGCGCATCCCACTATGCAGGGGCTGGGGATCAAGACCGTCAAATCCGTATTCCTGACTATCGTCTTTAATGAACCGTACCTGGAAATCTGCATCCAGGAGGTCCTCTATAATATCTGCATATTGTGTCACGATCAGTTCAAGCTCTTTCGTCACTTGCCCTTTGATGGTTTCATCGGATGTAGTGTTGATTAGCTCCTGCAGGCTATCGAGTTTGTTTTTAATATCCGCAGGTATGAATGCATCAAAGCGTTGCAGGTATTCCAGGGCTGATGATGCGGTGGCCATAGATAATACATTCGAAGATGTCTTTAGCGTTTCGAGTAATCCATCGAGTAGTTGCAGTTGACTGTCTTTTAAAAGTTTTCCTCCTGCTCCCGTGACTTTTATATTACCTGCTATCAGTTCTTTATCTTCGTTTAATGCTATACCGGTAAAACTGCATTGTATACCTATTTTACCAAACATGGGAAAGAGGATGGCACCTGATCCACTATAGGTATTGCCGGTATTGATAATACTAGTAAGTACCAATCGCATACCATTGGCTATGATGGTATCCCCTGCATGAAGCTCTTCGGATAAGGGTGTGGATGATCTTTCTTCCAATTCAATTTCGAGACCACAGGCATAATAATCTGCCGGCAGATTTTTTTTATTCAGCGTGAGCTTAGCGATATCTGAGTTTACCTTGATTGCGTCATAGCAACCCGATCCTACCTGGAATTCATAACTACCACCTATTTTGGATATGGGTAATGAATAAATTGTATAATCCGTACTGACGGATTGCCAGGGTGTATCTTTATATCTGTACCGGAGATCAAATTTTTTCAATGGCTCTTTTGCGATCCATCGTACATCAATAAAATTAGCGCGTAACTTGGTTTCTGTAATTACTGGGGCTTCGCATATTTTACCATAGCGAAAAGTTTTTAAAGGAGAATACCCATCATTTTTAAAAGTATATCTGTTGCCAGGATCTTTAACTCTCACCCTTGCGATGTATTCTTTGCCTATTTGAAGTGGTGGATCTTCAGGGCTGATACGGTAATTGAGAAACGGGCCTCTATATCGTATCAATGGATTGGTAAGATCAGTTAATTGCTGATCGGCAATGCCGGGTATTTTTTCGAATATATCGAGCTGGTATTCTACGGCTATCAATCCGATATGTCGTGGTATCCACGATACCAGATATTGTTGAGGAAAAACAGGAATGATCTCATCGCCGGGTGATACTATATCGGGAGGATCGAGCTCTTGTAAAAAAGCTATTGAACAGCCTTGATTAGAAATAGGAGTTTCATCTCGTATAAAATCGAATACTTCGGCGCAGATGGTATAAGAACCCTCTGGCAACTTACCGGATTTACCAAGTCCATCCGTACTGATACCATTGAAGTCGAGTGTAGCGGGATCAAATAATTCTCTCAGATCATTATTGGTGAGTATCAGCGGCACATTATAATCAAGGGTGATTGGTTTGGTAATGATGCCTGGATTCGATTTGATAAGAATGCCGTTTCCTTGAATGGTCAGTCTCAGTTTTACCTGGTACCTTGTTTGTCTGCTATCCAATAATACAATTTGTAACCGGAGTCGATCGGGGCCGGGTGTGCTGAAATCGGATAAGAATGGAGTGTAGGGTGGGAGTTGGGTGGTGGTGATTTGGACAGGAAATGATTGAGCAAATAGATTGAAACCAGATAATGCACCACAAGTCAGGATTAAAGTGATCCTGTTAATAAAACGAATCAGGTGGCTCTTAATTTGCACTGGGCTACTAAAATAGGAAGAATTTGGGGATACAAATAATATTACACTTGGTTAATAATAAATACCACGGGAGCCGATGGCTCCAAGGATAAAACAAGTTTTACACACGGTTTCATTTGAGGAGGGTTAAGAATAAAATAACCACGGGAGCCGATGGTTCCACGGATAAAACAAGTTTTACACACGGTTTCATTTGAGGATGGTTAATAATAAAAAACCACGGGAGCCGATTGGCTCCACGGATAAAACAAGTTTTACACACGGTTAAATTTGTGGATGTATTAAACTGTGCATGAAATCGGAGGAATCGAAAGATTCCTTTGGTTAATAATATAATAACCACGGGAGCCTATTGCTCCATGGATAAAACAAGTTTTACACACGGTTTCATTTGAGGATGGTTAATAATAAAAAACGACGGGAGCCGATGGTTCCACGGTTAAAACAAGTTTTATACACGGTTTCATTTGAGGATGGTAAATAATAAAAAACCACGGGAGCCGATGGCTCCACGGATAAAACAAGTTTTATACACGGTTTCATTAGTGGATGGTAAATAATAGAAAACCACAGGAGCCGATGGCTCCACGGATAAAACAAGTTTTATACACGGTTTCATTTGAGGATGGTTAATAATAAAAAACCACGGGAGCCGATGGCTCCACGGATAAAACAAGTTTTATGTACGGTTAAATTTGTGGATATATTTAACTGTGTATGAAATCGGAGGAATCGAAAGATTCCTGTGGTTAATAATATAATAACCACGGAGCCGATGGCTCCACGGATAAAACAAGTTTTACACACGGTTTCATTTGTGGATGATTTATAATAAAAAACGACGGAAGCCGATGGCTCCACGAATAAAACAAGTTTACACACGGTTTCATTTGAGGATGGTTAATAATAAAATAGCCACGGGAGCCGATGGCTCCACGGATAAAACAAGTTTTATACACGGTTTCATTTG
>CAYNIG010000191.1:5143-9711 GCA_964396995.1 uncultured Saprospiraceae bacterium
CCACGGGAGCCGATGGCTCCACGGATAAAACAAGTTTTATACACGGTTTCATTTGAGAATGTATTTAACTGTGTATGAAATCGGAGGAATCGAACGATTCCTGTGATTAATTATAATACAACCACAGAAACCCAGGAGGTCCGCCGAGAAAATAAATGGATACGCGGTTGGTTTGTCCAAAATCAAAACTGAATCAAAGTCAGTGTTTGCGCTGTGCGCAACCGTGGTTAATATAACTTTTGGATATCTAGTATCATGACTTCAGTGTGCTTGTCGCAATTTTACAATTTTACCTGGTTATCTCACCTTAGATTTGCCAATAATAATACCGCCTTTACATTCAAATCATTTATATGCGCTTTACAATTTTGATTATTTTATTGTTCAACCATTCGTTATTTGCTCAAAAATCAGATCAGCTTAAATGGATGCTGGGTACATGGAAATTGCAAATGAATAATGCGGCCATACTGGAAAAATGGGAAATCCAAAACGACAGTACCCTGGTTGGGATGAGTCATTTTCTAAAAGGTAATGATTCGATACTGCAGGAAAAAATGGAAATGGCCTTTCGTTCCAATTCATGGCATCTGATTTCAACTGTACAAAATCAGAATAATGCCCGGCCCATTACATTTAAAGCAATCCTGGTAAAAGGAATGGAAATAATATGCGAAAATCCCGATCATGACTTTCCTCAGCGGATCAGTTACCGGAGATTAAAAGATCAGCTTCTGGCGAGTATTGAAGGAAAAAAGAATAATAAGTTCGGTAAACAAAACTTTGATTATGTGAAGATGGAATAAGAGGTCTATGACTTATGGCCTGTTTTATGGAGCCAGCACAATCAGGTTTCTATATTTGACCATGTGTCGGTTCGTCCAATTTTGTTTTTGAAGCAGGAGGTGGGATATTACAAACTACGCCCTTGCAGGGCTATTGATGAATTATTCTTATTCCCAAGACCAAATCAATGATATTGATTTGATCTTGGTTGTAAAACAAAGCCCTTTCAGGGCGAGCAAAAAAGGATTCTTAATGTAGATTCTTCTTCTACCCATTGACTAATCTCTGTTCCTATTGGGCTTTGGATGGATTGAACTCTTTCTTTTTTGTCTATCTTCTTTATTATTAGTAATTCCCACATTTGCGAATTTGCGCATTTTATATTCACCCTGAATTAGAAATGAGAATCAATCTGATAATTAAATAAATTTTCCTATTTTTATTCATACCATGAAAAAAATAGTTGTTTCCTTTTTATTGATTTTTGCATTTTCCTATATTTCCTTTTCCCAGTCGGCACCATTACGCATCATCATGATCGGAGCTCATCCCGATGACTGTGACCAGGGAGGAGGAGGAACCGCTATATTATTATCCTCTATGGGTCATGCTGTAAAATTTGTATCGGTGACTAATGGAGATGCTGGCCATCAAACTCAGGGAGGCGGTGCACTCGCTAAACGAAGAATTGCTGAAGCCCAGGAAGCAGGAAAACGCTTTGGAGTGACCTATGATGTATTGGACAATCACGATGGAGAGCTGACACCTACTCTCGATGTCAGATTACAAATCATCCGCAAGATAAGAGAATGGAATGCCGATCTGGTGATTGCTCCACGGCCCAATGATTACCATCCTGATCACCGATACACCGGGGTATTGGTGCAGGATGCTGCTTATATGGTAGCCGTACCCAATGTAGCTCCGGATACCAAACCATTAAAAAAGAACCCCGTGTTTTTATATTTCCAGGACCGATTTCAAAAGCCCAATCCTTTCAGACCCGATATCGCCATTGACATTACATCGGTCTTTGATAAAAAAATATATGCGATGGCCGCACACGAATCCCAATTCTTTGAATGGCTTCCCTGGATAGGCGGTTATCTTTCAGAAGTACCTGCAGGCGAAAAAGAACGACTTACCTGGCTTGCCAGACAAAGAACCAGACCAATAAATGCAGAAATACTCAAATCATTGGAAAAATGGTATGGAACTTCTAAAGCTTCTTCAGTAAAAAATGTGGAAGCTTTTGAAATATGCGAATATGGAAGTCAGCCAAATGAAGCAGATATAAGGAGATTGTTTCCTATGCTGAAATAAATTTTTGCTGGAAATAGCAACACAAATTGATCTATTAACAACCTTTGATAAAGCACAAACATTAAATCAGTAAGCGGTAACAGGGATTTATTGCAACTTTTTTAAAGTCAGGTTGTCCTTCATTTGTGATGTTTTAATACTAAAAACGGTATGCGATTTAAAGTTCTGATTTCTGCTTTTTTTATTATACTAAGCCTCTATAATACCAAAGCACAGAAGGATGCTATTCCGGATTCAAAATACTGCTCAGCAAAAGGAAAATCCAAAAATATTGTTTTAATTCTTTTAGGCGGCTCAGAAGGAGGACTTCCTAACTATTACGATACAACAAAACTCACAAGCTTAGGTTATGCTTGTTTCATTCTGGGATATTTTAATACTAAAAGCACACCAGATAGATTAGAGATGATTCCCTTGGAGTATTTTGACAAAGCAATTAAATCTTTAAAATCTCGTCCTGAACTTAAAAAGAAGAAAGTAATAATTTGGGGAGGTTCAAAAGGAGGAGAATTAGCACTCTTACTTGCATCAAGAAATAAACAGATCAAGGGCGTTATTGCCGCCGTTCCGAGTTCAGTTGTTTTCCAAGGTTTGGGTGGTAATTTATCCTCTAGTTGATCTGAAAATGGGAGATCAATTCCTTTTGTGCCTTTTGCACCATTTGATTACAGCAAGATTGTTAATAACCAATATGTGGAAGTTTATACCCTGTCATTGGAACAAACTCAATATGTAAAAAAAGCTGAAATTAAAGTTGAAAAAATAAATGGACCTATATTGCTACTAGCAGGCAAATCGGATAGTATGTGGCCTTCCCATCCAATGTCAGAAATGATGATTAAAAGATTGGAAGAAAAAAAATTCTCACATTGGTTTAAACTGTATTCTTATGAAAATGCAGGCCATACACTAAACGATGGAAATATGATGGGCGGGACTGCAGAGGGTAATAAAAATGCCCGAATGGATTCTGAACAAAGGATTTTGGATTTTCTAAATCTTTTGTCGAAATAGTAGTTTATAATCTACCAGTGTTCGGAATCATACCCAGGTGACCTTTTATTTTTATTGCTTCGTTTGAGACATCACATTAGCTTCCCGCTTCAGTTTTTTATAGATAAATGGTGCCATCATCAATCCAAACCAGGTCTTGGGATAGTTAGGCATTTCTTCAATGCCAATTTCATCACTCGGTTCCTGGCCTTTGGGTAAATAAAATGTACCGAATAATAAATCCCAGAAGATCACATCACCACCATAGTTGGTATGACCAATCTTCGCAATCTTAGAGTGGTGGTACCGGTGGTTTTTGGGAGTAGAAAAGATATAATCAAATATACCTGCCTTGATATCCATATTGGTATGCTGAAACCGGCCGATCACCCGGCCAAGCAAATTGGTCACTACCGCCACTTCTACCGGGGCTTTTACAAAAGCAAGGGGTATTGCCCATAGCAGACCTTGCACCAGGCCTTCAAGTGGATGCGACCGGGTACCATTAAACCAATACAATCTCTCAGAAGAATGATGTACAGCATGCCATTGCCACATAAATTCATTTTCATGCATCCAGCGATGATACCAGTACCGGAAAAAATCATTGATGGAAAGCAATAATAATACTTGTATCCAGGGATGCAACGATACCGGCCAAATATCCTGGCCTATAGTGGGTGATATTTGTTTGACTACCACGGCTACAGTGGCCAGCCGAATCGGTGCATTGATAAAATCCCCCCAATATTTATTGCCAAAAAAAAGCATGATATCGGTAGATGCTTCTTTGTCATTTAACCATTTTCTGCTGAAAGGCATCAGGTGTTCCAGTGGTGCAAATATCGCCCCGAGCACTAAAAACATGAGAATGGATTGGAAAAAGGTCTTTAGTGTAAAACCGTTTTCGACCAATTTAAATCCAATTACAAACGTAAGCCATAGAAACAGAGGGTAAATCACCACTTGCAATACTTTTTTCAGCAGGGTACCTTCCAGTTTATAACTCAAGGGATCCAATTGAGAAAGAAACCATCTGAAGGGCGCCAATACGTATTTATGCCCAAGTCTGTCTATATTGGCAAAAAAGGATTCAATCCTGGTATATAAATCCGATCTGCCTGATAGAGGAGTATTGTTTTCTGATGGTTTTGTTTTATTCATATAGACTTTATAGTTGATCACTCAAAATACTTCATGTAATTAATATTTTAAAACTTGTTTATTCGTGAAGCCATAAAGCTTGCAAACGAAGATGTAATGTTTGATTTAAACAGTATTGCTTTCAATTTCAGTGTTAATCCAATGCATTGGTACCTACAGGTGAAATTTCAAATTTCAGTATCCTTCCTTCAAATGCATTCCCTTTTTCATTTGCGATATATAGATTACCTGTAGCGTCAAAACAGATGACATACGGCTGTGTAAAAAAAACGTATGTTGAAGTAATGTATCTGATGCTTTCA
>CAYNIG010000192.1:0-9671 GCA_964396995.1 uncultured Saprospiraceae bacterium
TTTTATGTGTTTTAATGAATTCAGCCAATTTAGACCGATTATTCGGAAATAGTTCAGGGAGTTCTTTGATGTTTTTTATTTGCATGATCCTTGTACCTGATTTAAGGAAAAAGGCATCCACACCTTCTTTAAATCTTGCCAGTTTTGGCGCAGCTTCTTGTGCGCGGGCAGGTCTCCAGTCTTCAAATGAAATATTCTTTTTCATCAATAGGTTTACTTTTCCAGTATCGAGAAGAAATAAAAATCCTTTCGATTTAGTGTCATTGTATTCATATAACGTGGTAACCAATCTGTAATTTTTGATTTCAATAACCTCAATAATGTCATTTGGAGTCAAAACCATTTCCCTGCCTTTGTATTTAACATCCAATACATCACCAAATAAATTATACCTCATAGGCATCTTATAGGTGGCTTCATTTTTAATACGTAAAGTGCCTTCTGTAAAGCTGTCGATAAGATAAGGGCTACCCTCATACTCACCGTTTTTAACGGCATCGCTTACGGGCAAATGATTGAATTTATCAATAAATAAATTGCCGGAAAGAAGTGCTTGCCCTGTTAATAGGCGTATGGAGAACAATAAAGCGAGGATTAATTTAGATTTCATAAACTTATACCTAGTTAACGAATAAAATACCTCATTTGTACATAAAAAAAGGATAGCCAATCTGATTGGCTATCCTTTTATTTAAAGTAAAATGGCCTGAATAATATTAATCTACCACATTAATTCTGTAAGTAAATGGAGAAGAATAAAATGCGCCACCGGTAATATTCACACCAGTATTGGCCGCATTAAACTTCCTTCCATTAGTAAGTACCATGGTACCTGTAATTGTAAACCAATCACCTTTAGCAATATCGTCTGCAGTAAGGCCAGATTTTGACACTGCATCTGTTCCTGTTACGGTGAAAGTATGCCTTGGATAACCGGTCGTTGCATCAGGCTTGTATTCCGATGCAGCGATAGATCGTAAAGCTTTATCAGTAGTGGATTTATTGCCATTTGCTGCCGTTTTATCTTCAAACTTGATGGTGAGGTCATAGGTAGCAAAATTGGCCCCTTTATTGGGGGTAACTGCCTCATGAACTAATTCCAGTTTGGTGCCTGCAAGATTAGCTTTACTCACGCTAAAAGTGGCATTAACAACCGGATAAGGGGTCACAATGCGCATATACCCACCTTGCTCAAACGAAAATTCATCTACTACATCTATAATTTCTGTCTCACAAGACAAAAATGGACCAATAAATAATACTAGGATTAAATATTTTAAATTTTTCATATGTATAATCTTACTAATTGGTTTTAAAATTATTTTAGAGAAAATGTATTAGTATCCCAAAAAACTTTTACAGCAGGACTAGCTTTTTGTTTTGCATTTTTATTTTGTGCAATGTAGTTTGTAGGATAATAAACAGAAGAAGCAAATGGCCCCGGATTAGGATCCAAAGCGGGCTGCTGAGCCGGCAAGCCGGTCCTTCGGTATAAATTATATGCTTCAACTCCTGAACCAAATAATGACAACCAATATTCTTTTGCTATTATAGCTAATTTAGCATCATTGCTTGCAGCAGCATCGTATGCGGCTAATACTTCATTTACGTAACCGGTAACTTCAGTAGCCCAAACAATGCCTTTGGCAGACTCGAAAGCATTTATTCTGGATGCTTCCGATGTACCTAATGCCATTGCTCTAACATCAGCCATAGATTTCTCAATGGCCGATTTTAATAAAGCTTTCGGATCACCCGTAGTACCCATAGTAAGAGCAGCTTCTGCCAACATAAAATCTACAAAAGATCGCATTAAAAATGGAGCAATACCTGCACCACCTGCGCCAGAACCTAATAATACGGGTTTGGCTGCGTCATCATCGAATAAACCACCAGCCGGATATACACCCCAGCCTGTTCTACGTAAGCCATCCGGTGGAATACCTTCATTACTCAAATGATCTCTTCCCCAATAGCCTACTAAAGTTGGTAAACAAAATACATCATTGGGGCCGTAATGAGCCGGTTTGTTATTATTTACACATCTCAATTCATTTACATCTTTAGTATTTACCACAGTCTGACGATAGAAATAAAACCGGATACGAGGATCAGGTTTTGACTTGCTGCTATACAATTCACCCATATATGAATTTGACATATAATCTCCAATTCCTGTATTGGAATAACCATATCTGGGATGTCTGGTATCAGGATTAGTCAGATTAGATCCATATTTAAAAGTAAAGTTTTGAGCTGTAGTACTTAACAATTTATTTCCGCTAATAAGCGAATTGATGCCTGATGTAGCTCCAGCTTTATCAGATAGCCTGAGATTTAACAATGCCTTTAACTTAATGGAGTTAGCTGCCCGAGTCCAACTGTCTGCGTTTCCGCCATAAATCAGGTCAGAAGTTGCCCCACCCTTAGAAGTCTTGGCAAAATCAGCAACGGCCGCATCCAAATCGGCGATAGCAGCCGTATACACCGTCTTACCTTCATCGGCTTTTGGATTAAAATTATCAGGATCTAATGCCTCTGAAAGTGGAACATTGCCTAAAAAATCAACCATGGTCAATAATGTATACGCTCGCAGCGTCTTGGCTATCCCAGAATGTACAAATAAACCAGATGCTTCAGCGACGGGTATTAATGCTTTAATATCTACCAAAGTATTGGCATACACGTTATTCCAGGTACCGGAAAATGTATTTGGACCTACTGCATTATCATAATTAACCGCTCCTCCGTAATGTAGAGTTCTGGCAAGGCCACCACCTACACCTGTGAAAGCATTAAAGCTACCTGCGAAGGATAATTCAATGGAGTTTAACAGATAGTTTACATCCAGATTTTTAGTTGTTACTGCATTAGGATTGTCTAATAAATCAAGATCGCAAGAGGCAATCAGAGATAATCCAATAAACAGTGAAAATATTTTTACTAATTTTTTCATTTTTTTCTACTTTAAAAGGTGATTAAAAATTAAGTTTTAAAGTAGCCCCTAATCTACGAGAACTAGGACCTGTTAAAAACTCAAAGCCAAAACCATTACCCACGCCCAATCCAAGATTGTCAGTATCAAAATTCAAACCCGGAGGGAAATGCAAGGCCTTGTACCAAAGATTGTTTCCGGTAAGGGCTATGGAAGCACTTTTAATTTTTACTTTTGACAAAATTGATTTTGGCAATTGATAAGATAAAGACACTTCCTGTAATCGGATGGTAGAGCCATCATAGATACGACCTTCATCAGTAAAGAAGTACTTCGTGTTAAAACCAACATCTGAAGCGGTAACCTGAATATCATTTGGTGTACCATCGGCTTTTACACCAGGATAAAGATATGTTTGAGCTCTGTCATAACCATTTTCAAGACCCGTATCATAAGTAAGTCCTCTACCCATCAAAGCACCTGCTGAAGCACTGTACATCGCCCCACCATGACGATATGCAACCATCACATCTAGTGCAAGATTTCCAAAGGTAAATGTATTCGAAAGGCTGGACTGGAAGGCCGGATTAGGATCTCCAAGTACAACTGGTGCAGCAGTTGCTATTGGATAACCCTGACCATCTATTAAAAGCTGACCTTGATCATTTCTTCTGTTAGCTGAGCCTTTGATGATATTAAATGGTTCTCCAACTATAGCATAATTTCCAAGACCACCACCGAATCCTGAAATCTGAACTTCTTGTAGAGTACCACCCAGGTCTAATACTTTGGGTACATTTCTGGAAAACACACCTGTAATATTCCAGTCAAATTTACCTCTGGAAATTGGACTACCGGATATACTGAACTCCACTCCTTCATTTCGAATGGCTCCAATATTTATTGTAGTAGCCGTATAACCGGTAGAAGCATCTAATGGAGCGCTGGTGATCAAATCCTGCGTATTTCTTCTATACAAAGTCAAATCAAAATCTACTTTTTCATTGAGTACTTTCCCTTCCATACCAAACTCATATTCTTTATGAAGTTCTGGTTTTAAGTTGGGATTACCCAGTACATTATTAGTAGAGTGTGTTTGAACTGCCACACCAGCAGCAGTTAAGAATCCCCTGGCATTCTGATCCAATACATTTCTTGTATTATAGGGATTTGGGAAACCAGCAGAGGTTCCGTATCCTCCCCTAAGTTTGAGGAAGTTTAAGAATTTCGATTTCAAACCAACAAATAAAGTAGTAGGTACAAAGGAAACGGAGGCAGAAGGATAAAAAATCCGACGATTGGGAGCTTCTACTGTAGAGGTCCAGTCATTTCTGGCTGCCAGGTTTAAAAATATCCAATTACCATAGTCAGCAGATACCTCACCAAATATTCCCATTCGGGTTTGCTCCGAATCAAATTGGCCTGAAGAAACATCTATAAAATTCTGATGTTTATAAAGTCCTCTTGCAAGTTGATTCTGACTACCCACGTTGGTAGATTTGAATACATCATTTCGGATGTTTCCGCCTAACTTAGCGGCTACTTCCAATTTAGAAGATAATTCTTTAGAATAAGATAATATTGCCGAATTATCCCATATGGTATTTTCAATATCCCTGGTACCATAAAAACCATTTAGAAACTGAACTCCACCTTTATTAAATTTAGCTTCCTGGTTTTCAGCATAAGTGTCAAGTCCTACTCTATATAAGAAATCCAGCCCTTTGAATATGTTCGCAGTCAGTGCAGTAGAAGCAAAAACTCTGTTTACCACATCTGTGGTAGAATAGTTTCGAAGCACCCATTGAGGATTAGGGATATCATTACCTGATCTGAAGTATACTGATGCACCAGTGGCCGGGTCTTCATAAGGCCATCCACTTAAATCGACTTGTCGTGGTGTATATAACACATTGGCTAATACAGAAGGGAAATCCAACGCATTATTTCCCGTACCACCTGATAATGGAGGAGATACCAGGTCAGTATTAGCAAAATTAATACTGGTAGTTAATTTGATTTTAGGACTAAGTTCAGCATTTAAACCAAGGCCAATATTTATTTTTTTCAAATTATTTTCCTGGATATAACCTTGTTCATTATTATAGCCAGCACTCACATTATATCCCACTTTTTCGCCACCACCGGAAATGTTTAAACTTGTATTTGAAATATTACCCGTTCTGAAGAAATCAGATACGTTGTTGGGAAATACCTGCATTTTATAAGCTCCTAATGAAGAAACGTATTCTGCCTGACCAGCTCTAAGTGCTGCATTTGATAAAAACGCATATGGATGATTAGTAAGAGCCGTATTTGTATTTTGGGATGGATAAATTTGAGCCTCCTGTAAAGTAGGTCCCCAGTTACTGAAGAAGTAACCCAAATTTTGCTGAAAACCACCAACATAATCATTTTGATAGGAAGGTAAGTGAGCCGTATTGGTAAAATTTGACTGAGTCAAAGTAAATTCTGGCTTACGAGCCTTTTTACTTCCATTTTTAGTAGTCACCAAAATTACTCCATTTCTTCCCTGATCACCATAGGTAACCGTGGCTGCAAGTCCTTTTAATACGGATATGCTTTCGATACTGTTTGGGTCAAGATCAAGGAATCGTGAGGAAGCATTCTGGCCTCCCTGTGTGAACCCACCTCTTTGATTGGTAGAAGAGTTAAACGGAACACCATCCACTACAAATAATGGTTGAGTGGACCCGGTAATGGAAGTATAGCCACGAATAGTGATATTCGTACCGGTACCCGTTGCACCGGAAGTGGAAGTAATATTTACTCCCGGAACTTTACCTTGAAGTACCCTGCCTACATCAGGCTGTGGTCTGTCTTCAATTTTCTTTGTACTTACTGTGGAAACTGAATATCCAAGTGCTCTTTTTTCTCGGGAAATACCCTGAGCTGTAACGATCACCTCTTCGATAGCCACTCCCTGATCGAGGGAGATATTTATCTCAGATTGATCACCGATAGCAACTTCTTTTGTTGTAAATCCAGTGTACGTTACAATAAGTATATTCACACCTGCGGGAACATTGAGGGAATAAGATCCATCAACATCAGTAACAGTACCTACATCGGTACCCTTGGCGACCACATTGGCGCCGATAAGCGGTTCCCCACTGTTGTCTGAAATGACACCTTTAACAGCCCGTTGGCCATAAGTAAATGCCACCACTAACAACATGGAGAAAATTAGAGAGAGTCTTTTCATATTACCCTAATTAAATTGATTTGTTTTGAGTTAGTTGAATTCCGAGTCTTAAAACCGGTAAATTGTTAACGATTTAATAACCGAATTTGTGAACGAAGGTATAAAAAATATCGGGAAAAAAAACCCGTTCGTCGATTTTTTTGATGGGCGAACAATCTACAGAATATATATAAAACGGAGAAAATCAGGCAGTTGGATTAAATCCAAGAATACCCAGGATCATTATTTTTTATTTAATTTTATTAAGACCAATTCTGAATAATAGATATTAAGAATAAACCTGATGGTGTTTTTGTTATTTATTTTTTCAATTCGCTAATAAATTTTAATATACTGATAAGCTGGGTTTCTGTAATGTTTTTAGTTATGGAGTTAGATTTGCAAAATGCGTCGAGAGCCGGTCGATGATTGCTTACCAAAACAGGGAATAATTCATATAAATCATTCAATTTTAACCGAAGTCGCTCAAGGCTACCTGACTCAGAAACCAGGTAATAAATTTCTTTGGTTTCAAAAACATCCTCATCTTCTGCATTCAATATTTTTGTACTCGAATCATCATCGGCTCTGGAAAATTTTTTTTGATATTCTTTCACCAGGGTAAAAGACCCGGCATAAAATAATTCAACAAATTTCCTGATGGGAGTGGTGACAGAGGGCAATACCAGTCGCCTGTAGGTATGATTTATACCCTCTACCTGCAAGGTAAGTCCTGCAATCCTTGGATGGGTGAGGATAATTTCAGTGCCATCCTCTTTTTTCAACCAGATTTCATTCTTATACGCATCCAGTTTAAAGAAATTTTCAGGTGAACGGAGTGAATCATTTAAAATAACCGACCCTTTCAGATAATGATCGTACACAAATGGGGTACCCCTTACTTTTTTTGCATTTCGAGTAACCAAAGGTAGGCCGCCATATAAGACATTATTCCAATCTTTATCACTTATATTATTATTAATTGCTCTGTCAGGTTCGGTTTGAGCATTGGAGTACATCGTCCAAAAGATCAAAGACAGACACCAGATTGATTTTATAAACATAGTACCTGGAAAAAAATTCATAACGAATGATTGAGCAATAACCAAAATTAGAACGAATCTGAATCTGAATAGTTGATATCCGACATAGTCTAAAAATTAAAATAAAAAGCCCCCTTTTGCTAAAAGGAGGCTTAGAATTCCAAGTCAATTTTTTATTAGAAATTGGGATTTTTAGTCACTGCACTTCCTGCCGCTGCAGGATTTTTAGACAATTCGTCTTCAGGTACATCCCAGAAATCCATGTAGTTATAATCCAATGTTGCGTTGGTATAAATCTTACCACCGAACAATAAGGTGGCACCATATCTGCCTCCTCCGTTTGCTACGGCATAAGTCCATCCCCATCTTCTTAAGTCGAAGAAGGATAATCCTCTGAAAGCAGTGGAAGCTAAGCGTTCCATGGTCAATTCTTTTAAGGCTTCAGCCGCGGTCAGATTTTTACCAGCTAAAGATTCAACCTCAGCTCCCTGATATGATCTTACCTCATCTATTCCTTTTAATCCTTCTGCTATGAGCCCAGTACGGATTTTTGCTTCGGCCAGCATGGTGGCATTTTCTTCATAGGTCGGGCCTATATAGACTTCTATGCCTCCAGGTTCTCTTGAACCTAAAATCGGAATTCCAGTAAAACCAGCTGCTGCACCATCAACTAAAGAATACCGGGTAGTATTAGTATGAGCATCACCAAAAAAAGTACCATTTTTATTGGTAAAATTTGCTCTTCTCTTATCATTCTCTTTAAACTGTTGTACAATCCTTTCACTTAATTTAAAAGTAGATGTTTGATTGCTGATAGACATCAAGGAAGCGACCGTACCACCTGTGGCGGAAAAAAATGAATTTGCAGCTGTTGACCGACCGGTAAACACTTTATCTCCGGCCTTTAAACCATTATTGCAAAGTCCTATCACCGCAGACCAATCTGCAGCGGTCATTACACCCATACTCGCTTTGGTGATGGTCGCATTTGGATTGCCATTTACATATGGCGCCAGTTTATTCAAAATAATATTCCTGGCCAATAAGGTATTAATAGATCGTTGCCATTGCTCATTAGTCGGCGGAGTGCCAAGACCCACCTGACATTGTTCCGGAATCAACTGAGCAATCATTGAGCCAAAATCACCCTGATTGGAAATGGCCTTTAATGTTGTACTAGCTTGATTCAATTGTTTATTCGATTCTGCTATGATGGCATTGTGATCTACAAAATTACTTACAATAGAATTGGGTTTATCGTTGATCAGACCGGCAATGTATAAAGTTCCTATCTGTGCATAAGCATAGCCTTTCCACCAATAAGCCCAGGCTTTTACCGTATTCGATTTATCATTGGTCAGCCCCTCTACATTAGGAATTTGTTCTAAGATCAGATTGCATGAATTAATCAGCCCATACATACTGGTCCACTCATAAAAGAGTGCATTATTTCCATTAGCAGTGGAAGCCGGATTATTAAAACTTCTTATAATAGAAATCTGTGGTGAGGGGTTGGTAAAGGTCGTAGTGGGGTCGGCCGGGTCTGCTTGAAATTTCTGAGGAACACCCATGGTAGTAGTCTGATTGTTGGAGCCCTGACCACCGCCACAGGCATCACCCATCAATTCATGATATCCCCAGGGAAGAGAAAAATAAGAATCCCCTAACCATCCATTGCCATAAGTAAATCCGTTCCAATAAACTGATCCTTTGGCATAGGTAGCAAGACCTTGCTCTGTATTTACGTTTCCGCTGAAAGTAGGGTCATTGGGATTTTGCACATCCAATTCATCAAAACAAGCTACAGGAATGATTAGAAGTGCCAATATCAAAATCAAATAACCCGGATTAATATATTTATTGTTAACTATTTTTTTCATTTTTCTGAGTTTTATATGATTAGAAACCTAGGTTTAATGTTACCTGATAGGATTTTAGATTGGGTATAGTACTATGATCAATTCCTCTGTCAAATGCCGAGTTAGCGGTACCTGAACTGATCTCAGGATCCATTCCACTGTATTTGGTCCAGGTCATTAGATTTCTACCATTGAGAACCAATTGTGCTTTTTTGAGCCATTTTGTAGTAATCAATCTGGAGATATCAAATCCAAGGTTTACGTTTCTGAGTCTTACAAAAGATGAATTTTCATAAAAATAATCTTTGGTAACGTTATTTCCTACGCCTCTTGCTGTATTTCCAAGAGCATGATAGGTACTAGCATAATAAGCAGTAAATGCAGCTGTCTCGCCATTAATGGTTACTGGTTTTTCAAAATCTCTACTTATGGCATCCCGATACATCCACTCATTGGTTTGATTGTAAAGATGAGACCCTGAGATCCAATCAAATTGGAAGCCAAAGTTTAAGAAATCCTTGTAAGTAAAACCATTAATAAAGGAAGCTGTAAAATCGGGATTAGGATCTCCTAAAGAAGAAGCCTCGTCTGAGAAATAAATGGCTTTAGTAAGCTTATTCACCACTCTG
>CAYNIG010000193.1:0-9665 GCA_964396995.1 uncultured Saprospiraceae bacterium
CCTGGGTAAACTCATCGCATACCGGATTGGGTGGTGTATTGTCAATCACCGGGATCAGTATTCTGGCTTTGCTTGTGTTTTTACATGCATCCACCAAAAATACTTTTACGGTATCCACTCCTACCGGTAACCATACTCGTTTCACCGGCAAAGTGCCTTGTATCACTTTCGGTATGCCTTCTTCGTAATAGGTAATAGAGAAATTTTGTTTTACCCTGCTGCAATCACTTACTACCAGGGTATCAATATCCACAAACTGACCACAATCGTGTGGATCGGAATACACTATAGGCAATTCTTTATCTGCTGCTACCGGTGCGGTCTTATCTATTACTTCTATCCACTGATGGCAGAGTCTTTCTTCTCCGGTACACCAATTGGTGATTCTCCAGGTGCGGCGTATTTTATATCCTGCACCGCAGATCGGATATACTTCGTCTATCGGTGGGGATATGGTCAGCTTACACGCTGAAGAATTATTCACCAGGTTCACCAATCCGATCATGGTCTTGATTTTCACATACCCACTTCGTTTCGGGTCTTTGAAATTGACCGGGCTGCCACTGATCGTAATGGTTTCCAAGGAACAATCTATTGCCGTATCGCGCGGACACACGATGGAATCGAGCGATAGCTTTTGGATAAATATTCTCTTATCACAGTTTACCGTATTACCCCAGGCATCTGATGCTACGATATGACGAACGACCACTCCCTGGAAGTCAGGGTTGGCACAACCATAGTCCGTAAATTCTTCGCTGGTAATTGATAGTTTTACCGGGTTACCGCAATTGTCGTTTATCAGGTCGCCGTCTTTGGGCAGGTTGGCTAAATCAAAGCAGGTGATGGTATTATCTTCACACGTGATGAGTGGGGGCATTTTATCTTCGACGCAGAGTTTGCCCCAGGTGGTATTTCCGGTAAGTAAATCTTTTACTGAAAATATCATACAATAACCCAGATGACTTCGATCCAGCTTATTAGGCGGAAAATAGGTTTGTGTGCCAAATGGATAGACTAAAGTGACATCAGTAAGTAAATCACCACATGGCCCTCCATTTTTAATCACATCTGCTGATGTAACCATTTTCATACAATTTTCATCCATAGAGATAAAAACCTGATCATTGGCTACCAGATTGATCACAGCGGGTTTTATAGTAACTGAGACATAAAATGAATCCCCAATGCAACCATTTATGGATGTGGGCAATACATAATAATATATGGTTTGATCCACTTTACTGATATTAATCAATACATCATTGATAATGCTATCCGTACCCGGCGGATTTATTGTTTCACCGGTCACATTGAGATTGTCATATGGAATATTGGAGCCAATGGATTGGACTGCATACCAACTGAATGTGCTTGGAACATTACATTCTATACTATCCGTAAGATCGTAAGCCAAAGCCGTACAGCTTTCAATCATTTTGGCCCCATCTTTGCTTTTTGGTTTTGGAAAAATGGTAATCGTAACAGATCTGTTTGTAGTATCCATGCATCCTTTTGCATCAATTACTTTGTCCAGGGTCACGGTATAGGTTCCTGCTTCCAGATCTGTTAAGCATAATGTCACCACAGTATCATCCAAATTAACTCCTGTACCACCTGCTGCTATTGGGTTACAATTATCAAACCCGGTGATTACATCGTTAAAATAAAAATCATATGGACCTGTACCACCCGATGCGGAGAGTACAATCTTAATAGTATCTCCACCTCCTTCACAAATGGTATCGGAGCCAATTAATTCTATAGAGGAAGTGGGTGCGAGAATCGTAATACAAAGTGGCTCCGAAATGGCAAAACATTCTGTAAAACAATAGGATACATCAGCAAAATTGGGTGGGATAAAAGTACAAGCCGGATCCACAGTAGAGACAAATGAATAAAGGCAGTAGGTCCCCGTATCGAGAGATGAAATGTATGCTTCTGCTTCATTGATTGATGTAAATGAACCACCAGGCTGTAAAATCCCATTCTCATCATATAAAACAAACCCTTCCGTACCACCTGAGAGTCCTGTAGCGGTGATATCTATAATATCGCCCACGCAAGTACTGTCATTATCAGCAGATAGGGTACTGGGGGTAATATCACAAATATCGTCATTGCGTATAAGACCCATCGCTGCCGGGTTAAATGCATCTATCATTATAGTATCACCACCAGGTACGAGATTACAAAGAGTGACGGTAAATCCTTCATCCGGTTCTATCAATGTTTCTTTTTTAACTTCAATGTTAAGAGATTGCCTCTGCATTGCATTTCCGGCGGGAAATACAATGGTTCCTGATGGATATACATTTCCATTAAAATCAGCAGGCGATGCAGGAAAAGCTCCGTTCCCAGTCACTTTATAATCAACAGATATACCCGTTGTACCATCACCTCCTTTCCTTTCTACATAAAATTTAAAAACCTGAACACCTGACGGACTGCCTTCAGGCAATACTAAAGTATCCAAATCAGTAGTATCCTCCAAAATACCAATAGTCACCCCAGTATCTCTGAATTGCTGTAGCAAACTAATCTTAAACTTATTAATAGTACTTGCAAGATCAAGCTGCGAATGGAGAGCAAATAAAGTGCCTCCCAATATCAAAAGTGACCAGAGTCCATTTAAAGCGCCCAATTTTACTGATGAGGACTTAATCAAAGAAGATTTTTCAGGAGTAGAATTTTCCATAAAGTCGGTGAGATGAATAATTAAAGTATTAAATATAATACTCAGTATCAAGACATTAACCAAAGTATAGATCTAATTTAAATATAATTATTATAAAACTATATAATACTGATTGTCAACTAATTAAATTCAAATTAGAATCCGGATGGGTTGATTCCCTGTCAGATAATTTTCTAATTTGATGCATGACCTTGATTTCTTCCCCTGATAAGTTTATTTACCTTTGATCATAATCTGTATTCTAAATTCAGTCTACATTTAAGCTATTCATTTTCAGTATGATCGAAATTACTGTACCTGTTTTAAATGAAGAAAAGAACCTGAGAAAGCAGATCTTAAAATTACACAGCTGGCTAACAGATCATTTTAGAGATTTTTATGAATGGAAAATAGTGATAGCGGATAACGGTTCCGATGACCATACCGAGATAATTGCGAAAGATCTTATAAACGGATACAATGAAATCAAATACATCCGATTGGAAGAAAGAGGGGTGGGCCTGGCTTTGCAAACCTCATGGTGGGAATCAAAAGCCGATATAATCGGATATATGGATCTGGACCTGGCCACCAACCTCAATCATTTTAAAGAAGCAATGCATGCCTTGGAAAATGGCTATGATATTGTGTACGCTACCCGGTTACACCCAAAGTCAATAGTTAAAGGGAGGAGTATCAAAAGGGAAATAAGTTCCAGATGCTTCAATTTAATTTTAAGAATGTATTTGAATGTTCGTTTTTCAGATGGCATGTGTGGTTTTAAGTTCTTAAAAAAAGAAAAATACGATGTATTACGAAAGCATGGTGCCCAGAGCAAAGGATGGTTTTTCAGTACTGAATTGCTGGTATTGTCTGAGAAATTGAATTATAAAATATATGAATTGCCGGTTGAGTGGACAGATAATGACGAAAGCCATGTGCGCATAATTCCGTTGACTATTCAGTATGTAAAGGCCATGAGAAGGTTAAAAGGAGTAATAAAGAATATATTCATTGGTGACAATAGTATAGTACGATAATACCAATCGTCAAATCAGGTAATATGAATAATACACGTTATCTGTCTATTTTATTTATTGATAAAGAAAATAAAGAAAGTCTGAAATTTTAATTATTCTTAGGTCAACAGAATGAAGGAATTCGATTACCTGATTATAGGAGGTGGAATATTTGGTGTGTACACCGCATTACACCTGGCCAATAAAAACAATACCGTCTGTATTATAGAAAAAGAAAATCATTTGTTATCTAAGGCATCCGTAATAAACCAATGCAGATTGCACAGTGGCTATCACTATCCCAGAAGCATAACAACAGCCAAAATGGCTGCAGAGCATAAAGAGAGATTTGAAAAGGATCATCATCAGTTTATCAACAGCGCTTTTGAAAGCTATTATGCAATAGAAAAAAATTCATTTACAAATGGTGATCAGTTTGAACGGTTTTGTAATCACCTCAATATCCCTTTTAAACGAATGGATCATCATCCGCTGATTAATCATCAGTCACTGGAAGCTATTTATCAAACCGTTGAATACAGCTTTGATCCGGTATTGATAGCGGAATATTATAAAGAAAAAATTTTTACTCATAAAAAAATCAGTATACTTTTAAATACCTCTGTGCAATCGGCATATCCCAAAGGGGATACATGGGAAATTACATATAAAAACAACGATACTGAGCTCTCCATGATTTCATCTACAGTAATTAATGCCAGCTATGCCGGTACCAATGCTGTAAATTCTATGTTTGGAATAGATCCTTTATCGCTTTATTATGAAATTTCAGAAATCGCATTGATACAATCGGTACCGCTTTCCAAAATCAGTCTCACAGTGATCGATGGTCCATTTGTCTCTGTTGTTCCATATGGAAATACCGGAATTCAAACCCTTTCATCGGTACTGTATACCCACCACCATGTGTCAGAAAATGTATATCCGAGTTTTGAATGTCAAACAATAAATACCTCGTGTCGACCTGAATTTTTATCAGCCTGTACAGCATGTGAAGCTAGACCCGGGTCTAATCAGAAAAAAATGATTGCTCAATTAAATAAATACATTGCTGCAGATATACCTATTCAGTATCTTCAATCCTTGTTTACGATCAAAACCAAACTCAAATCAAGCTATATAGATGATGGAAGGCCCACGGAAATATCCAAGCTCAAGCCTTCACCTGCTTATTATTGTTTATTCTCCGGCAAGATCAATTCAATCTATGAAATAGAAAAATTATTCTCTGATGCATTTTAGCTTTATATCGCTGGTAACCATACTTCATACAAAGGAGGATGTTGAAAAAGTAAGATTATCATTACCCGGTTTGCATCAAACCCTGCAGGGTAATTTCAAAGATTTTGAAATCACTATAGTCAATAACACGATAGATGAAGAAATCACCGGCATAATAGACCAGTTTGAGGCTAAAATAAAAAAAGGACTATACCTGATTCATTTATCCAAAGTCACAGACCCAAATAATGCAATTCTCGCCGGGCTGGACCAGGCCAATGGTGACTATGTGGTTTTTCTTGAAAGCCAATTTTACCATAACCCTTCGTTAGTATTAGCCTTGTATGAAAAAGCACAGGAGAATAAAGATATTGTATATCTGCGGTCCACCACCAGGCCAAAAGGACTGATGCGAAAAATAGCCTTAAAATTATTTATTAAAATCATGCACCGCTATTCATCTATTAAAATGGATGCGCAAGCATTTGACAGTCGTATTATTTCCCGGAGGGCCATAAATTCCGTATTGAGGTTACGAGAGAACCTTAGGTATATGAAGGCCATTTATTCAATGGTAGGCTACAAAAGCAGTTATATTCAGGTAGATAATCCAATTGAAGCATCCGTTTCTTTTTCAGGTGAACTCAAAATGTATGTGACTGCCATCACCTCATTTACGAATTTCCTGCAGGTAGTGCTCAGATGGATCTTCATCCTCTCTATGATTTTATTTTTAGTTACTACCGCTAATGCAGTGATGGTAAAACTGCTGGGCTATGACATCATAGGCAATCCGCAAAAAGAAGTAACCGGTTGGGCATTTACCGTAATCCTTATTTCACTGACTTTTTCTATACTCTGTATGATTTTGTATGTCATGTCCATTTACCTTGAAAATATATACAGGGAAATAAAACAGAGACCATTGTATATTATTGAATCGGTAAAAAGGTTTTAAACCCTAGTGCATGGATGAGTTGAATGCTATTTTTCCAATTTATAATGTATGTACTTTACTTTCCCTACCCCTGCCTTAGTCCATCTTTTTTCAATATTTTTCCAATTTGATTTGTGCAGGAGAACATCGTATTGATTTTCTGTCCGTACAAAGCCACCCCGGTCCAAAGAAGCATAAAAATTATTGACTGCATTTCCTTCAATTATCAAGACATCCTGAGTATTGATTGATTGTATAGTATGACAATCATAAATGAGATTCAGCGTATTTAGAATAGCCTGGTCATCAAGATGATGTACAAGCCCAAACAAATTCACCGTAGTAATAGTAAATTCTGTAAGTGTATTTACCAATTGCCTTTTCACCGCATAGGAGCCTGCCAGGGAATTGAGATCCAAATTGATAAAATGAGCGTGTAGCCCGATTGATGCAGCTCTTTGTTTGGCCTTGTCGAGGTAAAGGTTGGAAGTATCAATTCCCAAATAAAATGCCGGTAGTTGATTTTTATCCAGAACCCTTAATATATCGGCAGGCCCGCACCCCAGATCGGCAATTCTTTCTGCAGGATTATAATAGTTACCGTATTCAGCCCATTTCTTCAAAGGCATACCCAGCAGCAAGAATTGCCTGGAAAAATGATAAAAGCCCGGATTACTTAAAAATCGTTTGCAATAAGTAAAAAAAAATTGAAACATGCGGTAACCTGCTTAATGTGTAAATATATCTAAATCAGTATTCAAAAAAGGAAAATAATAACCATTTATCTCTGAGATATAAATAATACATTTGAGCATATTAAAAAATGCCTTTATGGCCAAAAATAAAAGCAGCTCCCTTCAAAGCAAATCCAGAATTACTTCGCACGGAGTGGCACGAAACCCTGTTGCCAAACCATCCTTTTTATCTTTTGACAATACCTCGTTTTACAATCAAAAAAACTTTACCCTCCTCAGTATTTTATTATTTGCTATTATGATTTGGCTGAGTACCGCCTTTGGGGTAAATGGCGATGAAAAATTCCAGGTGGATTATTCAAAAAAACTTTGGGCTTATTATTCAAGTGGAGGTAAAGACACCAGTGCACTGAATATCCCAGAAGGAAATATGCACCTCTATGGCGGTTTGTTTGAAATTACAGCAATTTCAATAAACAAACTGGCTGGCATAGAAAACGAATTTAGTCCGGCTTATCATACTACACGCAGAGTATTATGTGCAGCATTTGGATTTATTGCCATACTTTTTACATGTCTTTTTGCCAGGGATCTGGGGGGCTGGCCTTTGGCTTTTCTAAGCCTGCTCCTGATGAGTTTTACTCCACGATTTTTCGGTGATGCTATGGTCAATCCAAAAGATATCCCGTTTGCAGCCGGATATATCATGGCCTTGTATTATATATCCAGGTATATCAGAGAATTGCCCAAGCCGGGATTTGGAAATAGTATTGGGATCATAGTGGGTGTAATGATTGCACTCAATACCCGTGCAGGCGGATTATTATTACTAGTGTATTTCATTTTATTTGTTTCTATTTCGGTCTGGAGACAATCTTCCTCACCCAATGCATACCATCAGGCTGCATTACTACGGGTTGCAGTGACAACCTTGCTGGTTTGTATTCTTTCTTATTTTATAGGGATTGCATTCTGGCCATTTGCTTTAGCCAATCCTTTGGTCAATCCGATGAAAGCATTGTCCGAATTTACCCAACAGCCCATCACCATTTCCGTTTTGTTCGGCGGATATCACAGGTCTTCTGGCGCTTTACCCTGGAATTATATACCTGAATGGATTATTCGTACTATTCCCATATTTTCTATTGTGGGTGTATTTTTTTTATTCCGATTGTTAAAACCCCGTCTTCAGGATTTGCCATTCATGGAACTATTCATTCTTTTCTTTTCATTCTTATTTCCCATTGTATATGCCGTTTATAGCCACTCTACCTTACATGATGGGTGGAGGCATTTTTTATTTGTATACCCCTCGCTGTTATTATTATCGGCATTAGGTTGGTATTTATGGTTTACTTCATTTGGCTCAAAATTTTTCAGGTTGTTTTCTTTTTTGTTTTTGATGGCTTTGATCAGTGAAAATCTGTATTCCATGATCTCTATGCATCCTTATCAATACAGTTATTTTAATCCATTATTCGGTGGCATAAAAAAAGCATACAGTAATTTCGAGACCGACTATTGGATGCTTTCCATAAAAGAAGCTTCCACCTGGCTAAAAAATCATGAACGTATAGATAAAGTAAAAAACAAAAAATACACCGTCACTACCAATTGTATGTACCCAGCCCAGGTATTTCTCAATGATACCAATTCAATCGCTCTTTCCTATAGCCGCTATTACGATCGAAATGAAAAATATTGGGATTATGCTCTTTTTTATTCCAGATTTGTAAATCGGTCTCAACTGCGTAATCGCACCTGGCCACCGAAAGGAACCATTCACACAATTAAAACCGGTGGGGTGCCGATTTGCGCTGTAGTAAAAAGAGAAAATTTCGATGATTATAATGGTTATGAGGCCTTGAAAAAAGGGGACGAATTAAAAGCCATTACCTACTTTCTTTCCTATTTAAATTACGACCCGTTGAATGAGACTGTGTCCTTAGCCCTGGCTTCTATTTATAAAAATAATTGTTTGTATGAAAAAGCAGAAGAGTTGATCAAGCAAAGTCTGCAAGCTTATCCTGACAATCCAGTGGCTAAAAACTTATCGAAAGAAGTGGAATATGAAAAATCCAAGTATCCATAGTACCCTTGCCAATTGAAAAAAAATACCCTCAACTGGTAGAATCAGTTGAGGGCAAAAAATTGGTTTTAAGGAGTTTATCGGAATTACTATAATTTATTCATTTTTAGTATAACCACATTATTGCTTTGATCCCGTAAGCAAACAAAGTGCAAACCACTGGATAAGGTACTGACATCAAATCGAATCCGGTTTATCCCTTTTGTAAAATTAGCAGGGATCTGATTTAGTATTTTACCAGTGATATCGATAATTTCTATCAACCCTTTACCACTTGTTGTATTAGAGAATTCAAGGATAACCTGATCTTGTGAAGGGTTAGGATATAAATGAGCCTCTATTGGTCGGGCATGTAAATCCTGAGGCAATTCAAATTCTAAAGTTCCGTCAGTGCCAGCGATACCACTTCCGCAAGTCGCATTATTGCACGTTCCCAGGTAATCACCATACGCAATATGAGAAGCTAAATCAGAATAGTTTATACAACGAGTTTGATTTTTACGGCTCAATCTGTTACAGATCATCACTTTTTGATCCCCGCATTTCCATGCTGATAAGATCTGTGAATAAATCGGAGGATATTTGCAATCGGGCTTTCCATCATTATTATTGTCGATTCTATCATTGCCTCCGGGGCAAACATCACAGGTGTTTCCTACTCCGTCACAATCTGAATCAGGCAGCGTCGGACAGCAATTAGGAGTATCCGCTGTGCCGCAGCCGCAATTACCAGGGCTGGTTTTATTTACATCGTTTGGACACCCATCATTACAGTTAGGTGTTCCATCGCCATCACTATCTGTATCTGCTACTCCGCAGCCACAGGTGCCTGGAGCAATCTTATTACGGTCATTAGGGCATAAATCATTACAATTTGGTATGCCATCACCGTCGCTATCTGTATCAGGTACTCCGCAACCACAGATACCCGGACTTGTTTTATTTAAATCGTTTGGACATAAATCATTACAATTTGGAACGCCATCTCCATCGATATCCGTGTCTG
>CAYNIG010000194.1:0-9597 GCA_964396995.1 uncultured Saprospiraceae bacterium
GACTTAAAATAGGGTTGATTAAAGAAAATATTTTTCATTTTGAAAATTTACTCAAGAAAATAGTCACAGAAAATGACCCAGAGGATGAGATCCTGGTGACCATGAGCAGTGTAGTTCCTGACATCACAGACCAAATTACAGACGCCATACATCGTATAACCGGACTGAAGGTTACACCATTAAATCAACACACCTATAAATACCTTCCAATAACTATCTTACAACCTTCAGAAATAGGTACCGACCTGGTAGCTAATGCATTAGCTGTGCATTTAAAATATAAAACAAATTCAATTGTTGTTGATTTTGGCACGGCTATGAGCTTCACAACTGTAAATCCGGATGGAGAAATCATTGGGGTATGTATAGCTCCCGGCTTACAAACGGCAATTAAATCCCTTACCTCCAATACCGCACAACTATTCGAGGTACCGATCATTCAGCCCGCTTCTGCTCTGGGTAAAAATACAGAACAGGCTATACAGGCTGGTATTACTTATGGCTATGATGGCCTGGTAAAAGGTCTGATCCTGGCTCAGGAAAAGGAACTTGGATTGAAATTAAATGTGGTATGTACCGGTGGTCTGAGTAAAATTATATTTACCCTTCTTGATAGGATAGATCACTATTCCCCTCATCTTACTCTCGAAGGCTTGCGGGAAGCAGGACGAATTATCAGAACTAAAATGGAATGAGAAATGAACGTTGGTTTTTAACCTGAACCTCGTTCTTTCACAGTACCTTTATTTCAATTTTTATTATTATATCATCAATTCTCTGAAAATGAAAAAAACAATCTTTTGTTTGTTAATTCTTTTATCAAACTTACTTTTTGCTCAAAAAGATAAAGAGAAGCTCAAGACCGCTGAAGATACAGCCGCCATGCTTAAAGAATTTCAAAAAGAAATGCTTAAAGCTATTGAAGAAGAATTTAAGCCATCTGCCACCATTAAGCCTGACCGACTAGAAGATCATTCATTGCCTCAGGAACTAAATGAAACCAAAGCTAAAGAACTTACTAAACTCTTTACTTCCAGTTTTTTTTTCAGACCATCCCCTTTTTCCGGCGAATCAAGTCAAATATTAATTGAATTCGATAATTTTTTCTTCCCTGGCCCTGAAATGGTGCAGTACAATGTAAAATGGCTAAAAGCCCTTGATCGTACGAATAAAGATCATTTATTAGCCGATCCAAATAATAATTCAGACAGGTGGTCCTCCATTACCTATGGTGGACAAACATTTTTAAAGTTAAAAGATACATTTCAAAATAAGATCACTAAAGTTGAAGCAGAGATTATGGTACGAACACCGCTCAAATTGAATATGGTTAAATTAGATAAAAGCCAGATCAATAAACCATTTACCATCGGCAATACGACCGGCAGATTATTAAAAATCGAAAATGATTTTGCCAGTGTTTGGATAGATACCAGCTATGAAAATTTTCAGATTATACCGTTCAATATAAATGATCAACCCTTGGATGTGAACAGCAATACCTCTTTTGCATTTATGCCTGAAAAAGAAACTATTAAATCGCTTGGCTTGCCCAAAGATCTCGGACCCGGCTCGCTGATGTATATTAAAGTAAATGGTGTAATTGCTAGTACAAAATTATTTGAATTGGTTAAGACCCTGGATACTAAAAACAAAATTAGCATTTTACCTAAACCGGTACTTACAAATGGAATTGGCAATGTGGCAAATGAACAATATCAAAACCACTTACCAAAAGATTTTTCGAATTTAATTGCCATTGATTCTTCCAAATTAAAAGACAAAAAGCAGGTTCAAATACGAAAAGTAATCAATGAATGGGATAAATCTGTCACTTATCCTCTTGAATTTACCTTACCATCAGGTTATTTACTTTTAAGCTATGCCCGAGCTTCTTTTCACAATCTTAAATTTTATAATAAAAAGAAACTGGTAAAAGAATCGGAAACCGATGGATATTACGATACGGAAAAATGTGTTCTCTATGCCACACCTCAAAATGAAGAATACAATCCGCTCGAATACGATGAAGTGGAAGGCGAAATTTCCATCAAATATCCCGGTAAAATTACCACGAATACATTCAAAAAAGCGGATGATAAAGCAGGTATCACTGCAATTACCGGCAACAAACTGACATTAAACAGAGATGTATTGGAAGAATTAGATGATATTCTGAGCAGTAGCTCTCTGCAAGCACTTCGGGTTTACGGTAAATCAGCTGTATTTCCGCTTAAAAAAGATGGCTATTCAAGCTCAGAATATAAAAATGAAAAATCTGTGGAACATCAATTTTATCTGGGAAATATTACTTCAGTACAAATGGATATTCCTTCTGATTGGAATGAAGTGCGATTTTCATTTAAAGTAAGCAAACCAGCAGAAAAAGCAGTCAAGAAAAAATAGTTTTATCCGTCCATTTCATCCGCACTGGGACCATACGGGCCAGGAACTGGGATGTTTAGCAATCTGAGACAAACTTGCAATTGTGCTCTGTGATGGGCATTTTGCCCAAATGCATGTCTCACTGCTTGCCATCGGGGCATGGCGAAATAAGTGACATCACCCATACCCATAGACCACGGTTCTTCCAATATATCGTCCTTAGTGTCGGCTAGAGCATTTTTTGCTTCAGAGATTGAATATTCATATCTATTCATTAATTCTTCAACCGTGTTGCATTTCACCGCAGGGTAAGGAGAATTGGCAAAATCCCATCGGGGATATTTTAAAGCCAATGCAATCATCAAAGGCATCTCAGCAATATGCATGGCCAGGGATTTTATCTTCATACTTTTCGGATGAGGCCTCCAATCCATCTTATCTTCCGGTACTATTTTGAGCATTCGACGGGTCTGAACCGCTTCGATTTCTAATTCTTGTCTAAATGATTCAATAAAACTGATCATGTCTATTAAATTATTGGACAATGATACTGGATATTATCTTCTCAGCAACTATTTTTTTTAACTTTATCTTCGAATTAAATTATCATAAAAATGAAAACGATATACGCACTACTGGTAGGTATTGACAACTATCCTGCTCCGGTACCAAAACTTGGTGGTGCTGTAAAAGATGTACATAAGATAAAAGATTACCTGGAAAAAAATTTTAGTGACCGACCTATTCATATCAAGACTTTGCTGGAAAAAGAAGCCACAAGGGAAAATTTTCTGGATGGATTTAAAAATCATCTTGGACAAGCCAAGGAAAATGATGTAATATGGTTTCATTATAGTGGTCATGGTTCAAGACAAACATCAGCTCCTGAGTTTTTCGAGGTAAACTCAGGTAAAAAAGATGAAACATTGGTACTGTATGACAGCCGTCCTGATGGCAATGATTTCGCGGATAAAGAATTGGCTGTATTATTAGCAGAACTCAGCGAAACTAAAGCTCATATTCTGGTATCGCTGGACTCTTGTCATAGTGGTGCAGGCACTCGTAGCGCTAACGATTTTGTAAAAAGATTATCCACCGAAAGGCCAGATAAAAGAACATTGGATTCCTATATGAATGGATATTACAAAACCAAAGGCCTGACTGTACCTGATGGGAAATATATTTTTCTTGCTGCCTGCAATAGATTTCAAAGTGCAAAGGAATCATTCGATGGTGGAGGATTATTTACTCAAAATCTGATTGACACTTTAAATCAATCCGGAAAGGATATATCTTATGCTGATTTGATGGTCAGACTTCGACAGGGTGTTGTAAGCATGAAGTGGGACCAGGATCCGCAACTTGAATTATCAGGCGAGACTGACTCTTACACCCGGTTTCTGGATGGATCCGAAGTAGATAATATTCCAAAGTATCCGGTAACATTCTCTGAGGATAATGGTTGGATAATCGAAGGTGGTCAAATATTTGGAATCTCAGACAATGTAAAAATTGCATTGTACAAAGAGAGCAACATACATACACCAGTGGTTATAACTGAGGTATCCAAATCCAGAGCACAAAATGCTTCTATCGAAAATAATGATAAACTGGAAAAGACTGAAAAATACTATGCAAGGTTATTATCTGCACCGGATATCCCATTTAGCTTTGGATTAAAAGTGGATAATACCTATCATTCTGCATTTATTGAAGAAGCAAAGTTTCTCCCTTTGATCCAATACAATACGAATCCGACCGGAGATGAACCTTTTACCATCCGACACTCCGATGAAAACTTCGAAGTATTTGATAAAAACAGAAATGAAGTAATACTAAAAGCTACTAAAAATCATCCCAATGCAATACCTGAATTGGTAATTCATTTAAATCAAATCGTAACCTGGACCAGGTTATTCAACCTTCAAAATAACAAAACCAATCTTTCACCTTCTGTAGTCAATATCGAATTGGAAATAGAAGGAAAAAAATATACACCCGGGGTAATCGAACTTAAAAACAATGGGGGGCAACTCCCTTTCAAATTAATGGTGCAAAACAAATTCACCCAACCTTTGCATTTTGCCCTACTCTATTTATCAGAACAGTTTGGAGTAGTACCTCTCAAGAATGAACCCATTGAAGTATCCGATACCAATAGCATTTTATTTTGGGGTGGAAATGAAAAAGATTATTTCACTTTACCCGAAGGGATGGCAAGTTCTACCGATACTTTCTTATTCATCATCAGCACCGAACGCACCGATGATTTTAAGTTGCAACTAAAGGATATGGAATTTGGTAAAATAGAATTATCACAAAGGTTGGTACCCGGACTGAGCAGACCCACTAAAGTCAAAGGCGAGTGGTTTACAAATCGTTTTGTAGTCAAACTAACCAGATAAGTATGTAACTTGGTATAATATTAGCTTTGGAGTAAGCTGATTTGGATAATATTACCAAAACCAACTTTCTAACCTAGATTACCAATTCTTGAGTTTTAAACCAGTAATATTCTTAGCATTTGCAAATGATAAAGTAGACAATGCACTTTACCTTAGAAATCTGTCTGCAGAAATGCATGGAATCCGAAAAGCATTATCAGAGGCAATAAATAAAGATCTATGTGATTTGGTTGAGCGTTCTTCAGCCTCTATCGCTGATATTGTAGATGTGTTTCAGGATCCCAATTACGGTCCCAGAATTTCAATCTTTCACTATGGGGGCCATGCCAATGGTTTTTCACTCTTATTGGAAAAATTGGATGGTCAAAAAGAACTTACCCATAAAGAAGGGCTGGTTCCTTTCCTGGCAAAACAGGAGAATCTGAAACTAGTGTTTTTAAATGGTTGTTCTTCTGAAGAGCAAACACAGGACCTGATTAAAGCCGGAATACCTTGCACCATTGGCACTTCCACATCAATTAATGATGGGGTTGCTACTCAGTTGGCAATTCGATTTTACAATTGTATATCTGATGGCACATCTGTTTCAAAAGCCTGGTCTACAGCGACAGACGAAGTCAAAATCGGATCCGGCACTACAGATTTAAGAGCTTTATTTTGGGAAGGCAAAAAAGAAAGCACAGATCGGTTTCCGTGGGTGATGGAAATAAAACCCGGGGCAGAGTCAGTTAAAGACTGGAACCTGCCGGATATTTCAGGTAATCCCTTATACGGTTTACCCGATATCCCTCCCATTTATAACCTTCCAGAGTCTCCTTTTTTATATCTCAACCGGTATGAACGAAAACATGCTGAAGTATTCTTTGGAAGATCCTATTATATACGATCGCTTTATGCTACCATAACCGATAAAAATTCACCTCCCATACTATTATTTTATGGTCAATCAGGAGTAGGTAAATCCAGTTTATTGGATGCCGGTGTGCAACCCAGGTTGGAATCAAGTCACCAGATAATATATCTCAGGCGCAACGGTGCTATAGGTTTGAGCCAAACTATTTTTCACGCTTTATTAATTCTGAATGGATACGAAGCCAAACCGGATGTCAAAGCGATAACAACCGTTAATGATAAAAATTTACTGATAGAAAACTTAAAACAGCTGACTTCATCTGCAGATGAAGCCACTAAACAGGAAATCAATTCATTAATTAATAAAATTTCCAATCAGCAAAAGGAGAGTATAAATGAAACCGAGTCACATACAGAGGCAGTACCTGCATCTATCACAGAAGCCTGGCACCGCTTTGAAACAAAATCAAATAAACCTTTATTGTTAATCTTAGATCAGGTAGAGGAAGCCTATACGAGGCCTAATATTCATATTGACAATGAGGTTGGCCAGTTATTTTCTAATTTAAAACCATTGTTTGGCACTATATCCAATCACCCTAAAGGAAAAATAATATTGAGTTTTAGAAAAGAGTATCACCCTGAGTTAGACGAGTTTTGTAAATTATATGAACTGCCCCGAGGTAAATTCTTTATAGAGCATATTTCAAAAAAAGATATACTGGAAATATTTCAAGGAATACAACATACACCCAAACTCAAAGCCAGGTATAATATCAAAGTGGAAGATGGCCTGGCAGAACTAATCGCCGCCGACCTGGCTGCTGATCAGGATGCACCCATCGCGCCAATGCTGCAAATCCTGCTTACCAAACTTTGGAAAAAGGCAACGGATAAGAATGCATCATTACCTACGTTTACTCATCAACTGTATCATGAGCTTAAAGAAGAAGGACTTGCCATGGATGAATTCCTTCACAATCAATTATTACAAATAAAGAAAAAATTACATGCACTATATGATATTGGATTTGTGTACGATGTACTTGGATTTTATTGTACCCCAAACAGTACATCTGCAGCAAAAAATTCAAAGCAATTAGTAGAACAATTTCCATTCGCAATAAATGAAAGTGAGGAAGTAGTAAAGGCAAGTAAAGAATTGTTTCTAATTACTGATTTAGATACACCTGACAATACCGCAATGTTGGCACACGACACGCTAGCTAAATCGGTGGTAAAAGCGCAACAGCTTTCTACCTTTCCTTTACAGCAAGCAAAGCGGGTACTCAATTCCAGACTCGAAGCTGTTCGTGCGGGATCGGACATGGCTACTTTAGATATTTGGGATCTGAAGCTATTAGAAAAAGTTCAGGTTTTTTTGCCTGCTTACTCGGAAGAGATAAAAAGACTGATGGACACCAGTAGAAAAGAAATAAAGAAAAAAGAAAGAGAAAAAAAATTACTAAATACTTTTAAATGGGCTGTGGTAATCATATCCTTAGTTGGATCCGGAGTGATCGCAAAACAATACTTTAAGTCGATAAAAGACAATGAGGATAAAAAAGTAAATCACATGGCCGCAGCATCGGTGAATGCCTTGGGCACCGATCCAACTAAAGCCTTACAATATGCACTTATAGGCATGGATATTCATATGGAAGCCTCGATTCCTGAAATCAAAAGAGCCATGACTCATGCCTACTACAGGTCCAAAGATCATCATTTACCCTGGTACACAGAATTGTACAAGTCTGACCCCAATTATACGGATTTGATATATAACAAAACAGCAAAGCGCATGATTCCTTTTGCCACAACACCCTCACTCACCATACTTGACTTTGATGGCATTCCCTCAGGCAGAATGCAAGTATCGGCAGACACAGCCACGGGTGAAGATCAGGTATTTTTAAACGTGGATTGGACGGAAGATGGTAATCATATTTTTGCCTTCACCGGAGGAGGAAAGCTTCAAATTCACCATAAAACCGGGAGGTTAATACAAATCGTCGGAGAAGTGAAAAAGGATGCCCAAAACGAAATCATTGAAGTGGGTATTATATCCTATTCAGTTTCACCTTTGTCTAATCAGTTTTGCATTTACACCGTAAATTATTCTGGCAATGATCCAAAAGGCATTATTCGATTCTACACCATCAATGGACTGTTCCAGGATTCCATTATGGTATCACCGGATATTAAATCCATCACATACAACAGAGATGGTACCAAACTATTCATTACCAGGGAGGCTACGCAATTGGATTCTTCCCAAATGCCCCAAAAACAAACAAATAAATACCCATCTAGCCTGATTGAAGTCATTGAAATAAATGGGAAACGCATCAAATTATTAGATGCCAATTCCGATGATTTACAATTTTTTGATTATTCAGCTGCCGGAAATTTATTTTCCGCCTATCATTATAATCAGGATATCATGGTATGGAATACAGATTACAAATTAATTGATAAGATTGTTCCACCTCCCAGTAAGATCCGGGGTACAGAAGAACAAAATCAGGGTTATATCCAAATAGATTATCATCCTTCAGATAGCTTTATTGCCTATACTTACCAGGAGGGAAGTGTACTGCTAAAAAATGTATATACTAAATTGAGCAGAGAATTGCATCATGATCAGACTACGACATTCATGGACTTCTCTCCAGAAGGAAAATATTTATTGATAGGCTCAGCAGATAATTCAGCCATCATTTGGAATATGCAGGGCCAACGGGCATATACTTTATTAGGACATGTAAATGATGTTACCGGTGGATTTTTCTTAAATGAAAAGGAGGTAATCACCACTTCTCTTGATGGAACAATAAAAAAATGGGATTTGACTGAGACAGATGATCATTCGTTGGTTGGACATACCGGGCCTGTAACTTATTTGGATATCGATAGTTCCGGCCACTATTTAGTGTCCTGCGGTATTGATCAAACCCTTAGAATTTGGGATATAGATCAAAGAAAAGAAATCGACAGGGTAACGGTGCCGGGAGAAGTAAAAGGTATCCGATTTGTAACATTTATAAATGAACATGAAGTATTGGCTATCGGATGGGCTGGCCAGGCATTTACATATAATATGGAGACCAAAAAAAGAATAAATTTTATAGGCCATCGCGGTCCAATAGAATGGGCTGCCAATTTAGGAGATATTACTATTACTGCCAGCAAGGATAGCTCTATACGTTATTGGAATAAAAATGGAGTTTGTTTAGATACGATCAACCCATCCAATAGCGAACTGCTAAGTCTTGATGTATCTCTGTCAGATAGCCTGATTGCGGTAGGTGATGGAAATGGCACTATTTTTTTATACAATTTCTTTGGGAAAGAAATCAGAAGATACGAGAGTCATAAAGATGCTGTGCTTTATCTCGACTTCTCTGAAAACGGCAAGTTATTAGTATCGGCATCACGTGACAGATCGGCTATAATATGGGAAGTGGATTCCACCAAACCACATGCTAAACTGGAAAAAATCATTTGTGCGCCTTATAATGATTGTTCTTTCATTTCTGCAAACTTTTCGTACAACTCACAGTATGTATTGACCACTTCCTCCGATCGTACTATTCGGTTGTGGGATATAAATGGCAATCTAAAAACTACTATGGTTGGGCATACCGATAAAATAATCGATGCTTTTTTCGCGGTCAATGATTCGATCATTTATTCATATTCTGAAGATTTTACTCTTCGGCTGTGGGATCTCAAAGGAAGGGAGTTAACCACCTACACCGGTCATAATGGTAAGATCAACTGCGCTTATCTCACCAATGATTTAGATCACATCTTTACTGCCTCTGATGATGGTTTGATACGCCATTGGTGGACTCCTGCAGGCGTTTATAAAAAACTAAACACTCAATTACAGTTTAAAAAGCGTACACAGATTATACATACTGATTAATATTAAATTTTTTGAATTTTAAAC
>CAYNIG010000195.1:0-9535 GCA_964396995.1 uncultured Saprospiraceae bacterium
ATACACGTGGTGAATAATGTAATGATGCCGGCATAGTAGTACCGTCTTTGTCAACATATAAGGAATACCCTTCGTGATTTACAATTCTTAAAATGGGTTCACGTTGTGTTACCAGGACATTCAATCTGCTGTTGGCATCTATAAATACATCAGCAGATTTAACAAAATCGATGGATTTAAGTCCGGCTTCTATTTCAATGGGTGAAAGGCTGCCAATGGGTTTATTTGCAAATTCGGATTGAAATTTATTTGTAATCCGGGTACGCATTTCTTCTCCGGTAATAAAATCGTTACCGCTCTCAAGATGTTTTACATGCACGTTTAATTGTCCTGTCAGGGTACGCATCTTTACCCTGGAAGCTTTATTATATAAAAATCCAAATACCAATAGCGTAGCTATCAGAGCATATCTGAGCATATTTTCGTTTGATGCCAGATACTTTATTTTCATGCAGCTTGTGGTATTAGTTTAAAAATCTCATTTACTATCGACTCTGTTGCATACGGCCTTGCCAACGTTGCCTGTGCGGCCTTCATTTTTTTAATACTCTCCTCGTCATGAAGTAGGTTGTACACTCTTTGAATGGCCTCTGTGGTGGCTGTATTATCTTTTACCAATACAGCTGCCCCTTTTTCTACCAGTGATAAGGCATTATGAGTCTGGTGATCTTCCGCTACATAAGGAGCAGGCACCAATACAGCAGGTTTATTTGCAATTAATAGTTCAGAAATGGTAAGTGCACCGGCTCTGCACAACACTACATCAGCGGCAGCAAATGCAAGATCGACTCTATCTATAAAAGGCATAGATTTTACGTGCAAGGGTTTTTCAAAATTGGAGTCATCAAATTTGCCAATGCCTTGTTTGCCGTATTGCCATATCCATTGTACCTGGTTGTTCTTTGCGATGGTGTCCATATTAAATGCCATGGTTTGATTTAAGGTATGCGCACCAAGGCTACCCCCCATCACCAGTACTGTTTTTATTCCTTCTCTTAATCCAAAATACCGTATTGCCTCTTGCTTTTTCTCCGCAAGTCCCATTAAATCCTTTCTCACCGGATTGCCAGTGAGTATTATTTTATCCTGATCGAAAAAGGCATTCATTCCCTCATAAGCAACACAGATCTTTTTTGCCTTTCGTGCCAATACTTTATTGGTTTTTCCTGCATATGAATTTTGTTCCTGGATCAGGGTTGGAATACCCATTCTATTGGCCATATACAATGCAGGACCACTGGCATACCCGCCAACTCCTATTACAATTGATGGATTAAATTCCTTAAGAATGGATTTTGCATGTCCTAAAGATTGGGCAAGTTTAAATGGCAAAAGTAAGTTTTTAAAAATATTGGATCTGTTGTACCCTACTACATCCAGTCCCCTGATATCAAAGCCCGCCTGAGGCACTTTTTCCATCTCCATTTTACCATTGGCACCAATGAATAATATTTTAATAGAAGCATCTCTATGCTTTAGTTCCTGAGCAATTGCTATTGCCGGAAAAATATGTCCTCCAGTACCGCCACCACTAATGATCACTTTCATCTTCTGATTTGATTTGAGTGAGAGAATCGGGTTTTGCATTGGCCTCTAACTTTACAGTATCCGGTATCAGGGTTTTCTCAGGAGCAGGTTGCTCTTCTTGTATAGACTCGATATATTTACTCACGCTCATGATCATACCAAAAGCAACGCTGGTAAATAATACGGATGTACCTCCCATAGATACTAGTGGTAAAGTAAGTCCCGTAACGGGTACGAGATTGACTGAAACAGCCATATTGGCAAAAGCCTGCACCACCAGGTTTAAAACTAAACCCATTGCAAGCATGGCTCCAAAAGCTTTGGGACTGCGCATTACTATACGAGATACCCTGAATAAAAGCCACAAATAAAGTAAGACTATTCCCGCGGCTCCTATAATTCCATATTCTTCACAGATGATAGCATATATATAATCAGCGTAAGCGGCAGGTAAAAAATTTCGCTGTGTACTATTCCCGGGACCCAATCCTGTCCAACCCCCATTGGCAATAGCTATTTTGGATTGTTGCACCTGATATCCTCCACTTCCACCCATAAATTCAGTAATACGACTGATCCAAGTGTCTACTCTTGCCACACCCGGGAAAAAATGGTTGATCAAAACCACAGACCCAAACATCAATGCCCCGAATACCGCCATCATAAAGATGTATTTAAATGACACCCGGCCAACAAACATGAGTATGACCGAAGTACCAAACATCAGCAAGGCAGTAGATAAATTAGATGGTGCAATCAATCCACAAATGATCAGCACCGGCACCATGATGGGTATAAAGGCCCCTTTAAAATCCTTTATGTAATCTTGCTTATTAGACAATGATCTGGCCAAATAAATAATCAATGCTAACCTGGCATAGTCACTCGTCTGGAATGAAAGATTGATTACAGGTAAGGTGATCCATCGCTTGGCGTCATTAGATTCATATCCAAAAGCAAGTGTATAGATCAACAATGGAATAGCAATTAAAAATAAAATAGGAGCCAGCTTGTTATATATCAAATAATTTTGCCGGTGACAAGCATACATACAAAGTAATCCAAGCCCAGCCATCACTATTTGCTTAAGTAAATACATTTCCGTATTGCCTCTGTAGTGCACATAAGCCATACTGCTGGTGGCGCTGTATACTGCCAATAATCCAAATACGATAAGGATACTGATGATCAGCCATATCACTTTATCTCCTTTCCACTCTTGCTTGGTAGCTATCTGCAACATGCTATCTGATTTTAAGAGTGATAATGGCAATCACGGCTAAAAAAATAGCTGTGATCCAAAAACGATTAACAATTTTCACTTCATGCATACCACCTTTTTGATAATGGTGGTGTAACGGAGACATGCGGAATATCCGCCGGCCCTCTCCATATTTTTTCTTTGTGTATTTAAAATAAGCTACTTGCAATACGACGCTGAGGTTTTCAATTAAAAATATACCGCAGAATACAGGCACCAATAATTCTTTTCTGAGTACTATTGCCAGAGTAGCAATGATGCCCCCTAATGTAAGGCTTCCTGTGTCACCCATAAATACGGTAGCCGGAAAAGAATTCCACCAGAGGAAACCAATACATGCTCCTATAAAACAGGAAGTAAAAATGACCAACTCCCCGGAATTGGGAATGAAATAAATACCCAGGTAATCTGCAAATATGGCATTACCACTCACATAGGCGAAAACAATCAAAGTAACTCCTACTATTCCGGACACTCCGGTTGCTAAACCATCAATACCATCAGTAAGATTAGCGCCATTGGACACCGAAACTAAAATTAATATCACCAATAAAACATACAACACAGGTGTAGCCTTTTTGGCCTCTTCACCCATCCATCCTATCAATTTAGAGTAATCAAAAACATTGCCTTTTACAAAAGGAACGTTGGTAGATAATGCTCTTGCATGCACCAATGTATTCGCATTACCTTCATTGTCTTTTGCACTTACTTGCTCTACGATTTCATATCCCGATGCGAGAGCCTCAGTTTCAGTAAGTCTGATCTGAACATTTTTATTATACATCAGGGTAATGGCGACTACCAAACCACAAATTACCTGGCCAGCCAGTTTAGTCTTGGCCTTTAATCCTTCTTTATTTTTCTGAAAAACTTTTATATAATCATCCAAAAAACCTATGATAGATAACCATATGGTGACGAAAAGCATTAATAAGATATACACGTTATTGAGCCGTGCCCATAAAAGGCATGGAATCAAAATCGCCAAGATTATTATAATACCTCCCATTGTAGGGGTGCCCGCCTTTTCTTTTTGACCTGCCAGCCCAAGGTCACGCACCGTTTCACCAATTTGCTTTTTTCTAAGAAAATCGATGATCTTATTGCCATATAGTATGGATATAATCAATGAAAAGATCAAAGCTCCGCCAGCTCTGAAAGAGATATATTTAAATAAGCCTGCCCCCGGCAAGTCGATATGTTGATTTATATATTCAAATAAATAATACAGCATTCTTTTTCGTTACTTAAAAAAATTCATCGTCGGATAAAAAACAGGGAAGCGGGGTAAGAATTCACTTTTGAAGCCGTCGCCCGCTGCCTCTGTTAAAACCAACCTGAGAATGATAATTAACCTATAATCTTTCATATTAAAACTTCTTTTAATATGATTTTATCGTCAAATGGGAATTTAGTCCCTTTTATTTCCTGATAGTTTTCATGCCCTTTGCCTGCAACCAGTATAATATCACCAGATTGGTCGGCTAATCGGGCTGCCATGCGTATCGCTTCTCGCCGATCTGCCTGCTTGTAAGCATGCTTATGATCTTTATCTTCAAGTCCGGCGACCATATCATTGAGAATTTCATTTGGATCCTCTGACCTGGGATTGTCAGAAGTAAGAATTACGATATCACTTTTATTGGCCGCAATCTTAGCCATCACAGGTCGTTTGGTTTTGTCGCGATCCCCACCACATCCTACTACGGTGATTACTCGTCCATTATTTTTCAATTCTTTAATGGTGTCCAGTACATTTTCAAGTGCATCAGGAGTATGTGCATAATCCACAATGCCCAATACTTTTTTACCAGGGTTGTATATAGTATCGAATCTGCCGTCAACCGGTGCTATTTGACTCAGTTTTTCAAGAGTCTCATTTATTTCAAAGCCCAATTCAATGGCTGCCGCCAATACGGCTGTAAAATTATAAGCATTAAAATTGCCAACTAATCTGCTGTGTACTTCTACCCCATTTATATCCAAAATCAAGCCCTGCAGTGTATTGGCTTTTATCTTACATTTATAATCAGCCATGCTACGCAAACCGTAGGTTTTGACTTTTGCTTTGGTATTTTGAAGCATTACTTTTCCATTACGATCATCCACATTCGTGATGGCAAAAGCCCGGGATGCCAGCTGATCAAAAAATTTCTTTTTTGATTTTAAATAATCATCAAAGCTGAGGTGATAGTCTAAATGATCATGCGTAAGATTAGTAAATATGCCGCCGGTGAAATATATTCCTTCTACCCTGTTTTGCTTCATGGCATGGGAGCTTACCTCCATAAATGCGTACTCGCATCCTGCTGATACCATTTCCGCTAATAATTGATTTACCCGCACTGCATCCGGTGTGGTAAAAGAAGTATCGATCGATTTATCATGAATATAATTACGTACAGTACTAATCAGGCCTGACTTATATCCGAATGATTCCATTAGCTTGTAAAGCAGGGTAGCCGTGGTCGTTTTACCATTGGTACCGGTAATGCCGACTAATTTCAATTTCTCAGATGGGAAATCATAAAATGCACTTGAGGCCACTCCGGCACTTACCGAAGAATCAACCACTTTTAAATATTCTATTCCATCCTCTATACTCTCCGGAAATTCTTCACACACTATGGCTTTGGCTCCTGATTCAATTGCTTTATGTATATAATCATGGCCATCCGATTTTAATCCTCTTACTGCGACGAAAACATAGTCTGGTTTGATTTTTCTCGAATCCAAATCAATGCCGGCCACCTCAAAAGAATTGTTGCCCTTTGAGTCTGTATATTTAATATGCCGTTTTAATTCAGTCCAATTCATTTTATCCCATGGTTAATTCTATAGTTTGACCGCTGGCTTTGGTGCCGGGAGCAATGGATTGTTGTTTTATCCTTCCTACTCCCTGCATTCGCACTTTCAAACCTTTATTTTCCAAAATGTATAATGCATCTCTCAGCCCCATGCCTCGCACATCGGGCACCAGGGTTGCATTGGTATTATTTCCTGTAAGTTCCAGTTTGTTATTGTCCGGGCTCACCAATGCCCATTCACTCATACAATTATTCTCAAACCGTACTCCGGTATAATGCAGTATGGTGCGCAAATCAGTGGCAAAGCCGCCGGCTTTTATATTATTATTTACCGTGATATCATCCAGGTCTATGATCTCACCCGGCAGTATAAATTGAGATGAAATACAATAGTCTGCAATCTCTTTAAATACAGGCATTGCAGCTGAAGCACCATAGTAGCCATTTGCCTTAGGTTCGTACAAAACCACTATACATGAATATTTTGGTTCGTCTGCAGGAAAAAAACCTACAAATGAAGCCTGGTACTTTTTCCCTTCATTTACATCGCCTTTAAAATAATTGGTTACGGCCGTACCTGTCTTACCGGCTATTGCATACAATCTGTTTTTGAGAGCCTTGGCCGTACCTGCACTATCTGAAGTACTTTTTAATAAATCGAGGGCGAAATCCAGGGCGGAGGATGAGCAAATTTTATTATCCATTATTACCGGATCAAATGTTTTTACCGGTTCAGAATAATCCATGATCTGACTCACTAATTGTGGTTTTACTTTTTTCCCTTTATTGGCAATCGCATTATAGAAAGTCAGGGTCTGCAATGGTGTCATCGCTAATTCATAACCGTGTGCCATCCAGGGTATGGTAGTACAACTCCAGTTTTCTTTTTCATTGTGTGGTTCTTTGATAAAAGGATTGGGTTCTCCTTCCAGATCTATTTTAGTACGTTCATGTAATCCAAATTGTTTTAACCTGGCAATGAATTTCTTTGGATTCTTTTCATAAAACTTTTTTGCAGTCAGCGCCATTCCCACGTTCGAAGACATGGCAAATGCTTGCCTCATGGTCACAATGCCGCCATGGTCTTCAGCATCTTTTATTGTTTTTCCACATAGGTTGATATTTCCATGGTGCAGGTCCAGCTTATCCTCCGGAGAAATAAATCCGTCCTCAAACAGAGCCATCATGGTTGCCAGTTTAAAAGTTGAACCTGGTTCAGTACCTTCAGCCACAGCGTAATTAAAATACTCGCCTATATCATCACCAGATCTGGAAAGGTTGGCCATGGCTTTTATGGCTCCGGTGTTCACTTCCATGACTACGGCGGTACCGCCCAAGGCATCGTGATGAGCCACCGCTTTATACAAAGCTTGCTCCGTGATGTCCTGTATGTCTATATCAATATGCGTTTTAATATCCTGGCCCCGCTCAGGTTCGTAATCACCGATGTCATCTACCGGCACCCAAATATCCTTAGCCACTTTTTGTACCAGCCTGGAACCTGTTTCACCTGAAAGCACTTTATTATAAGCTCCTTCGAGCCCAACCGGATTTGCGCCTTCTCTCACAGAGCCCAGGGTACGACTGGCCAGCATTCGATAGGGTCTCTCTCTTCTCGATCTTTTGACTATTATCAAACCACTTTTGTGCTGCCCCATTCTGAAAAGCGGAAAAGTCTTAATCAACTCCATTTGGGCATAACTGACATCATCTTTGAGCATCAGATATCTGTTTCCAGCTTGTCTTTCCCTCCACAATAGATCTCTGAACGCACGTTCGGATAAAGCAGGGTTTACATATCTGGAAAGGCAAAGAGCCAATGAATCGAGATGTGTAATGAACTGATCCCGCTTAGAGGCCAACAAATCCATTCTTACATCAAATAAGGGTAAGGATGTTACCAATAAGCGACCGTCCGACGATAAAATATTGCCCCGCTCGGCTTCAACCGGAAGATATTTTACATACAAACTATCTCCTCTTGATCTCCATTTATCACCTTCAATAATGCCTATTTGCGCCACTCTGCCGAGTATGACAAATCCGGCCAGTACAAACACCAGAAAGATTACATAGGTCCGTATGATGATTTCGTCTTTCATCAATCTATTTAATAATCAGTTTTTTATTTGAACTGTTTTTAGAATGCCCCAAATCCAATGACTTCACATCATTGGCAAGCTGGGAAGGTGAACTCGAAAAAAGAAATTCAGACTTAAATGACATGTACTGCCATCTGAGCTCTTTTACCTCATCCCGCAACTTATGTATTTGTCTTACTTTTTTTTCAGCAGCATGTGCATTAGCTATGTAGAATAATGCAAGAAATCCTGAAAAGTAAATAAAGGGGAGATTTTTGAGAACTATCCCCCCCGCAAAAAAATTGCTTAGTTTCTTATTTTGAGACCTTTCTTCCATATCCAATATGATTTTTAAGCCCTACTTGAAAGCTCAGATCATTTGAAATAATCAGAATGGCATCATTCTTGATTAAAATGATGCATTCATAATCTTTTCGGTCTGGTCCTTACTCTCAGGTATTGACTGTAGTTTTCCTTCTTCGCAGTATTGATTACTCCACCAACTTTTCGGCGATCCTTAATCGGGCACTGCGGGCCCTGTAGTTTTCTTTTACTTCTTTTTCTTCTGGCAACAACGGTTTTTTCGTAATTGCTTTATAATACATTTTCTTATTTCCGTACTGATCTTGATTAATAATGCCTTCGACATTTCCGGTTTGAATGAGGTGCTTTACCATGCGATCTTCAAGAGAATGATAAGATAAAATCACCAGTCTTCCGCCCGGCTTGATAAAATGAATGGAATCTTCCAACACTGATTTGAGGACTTCCATTTCATTATTTACTGCAATGCGGAGTGCCTGGAATACTTTGGCCAAATATTGATTTACCTGACCTATGGTAAAAGGTGATGCCAACTGTACAAACTGACCAATAGTCTGAAATTTTGTTTTCTTTCTATAGTTCATGATGGCTGCAACTAATTTTGGCGCATTCCATATTTCCCCGTATTCTTTAAAAATCGATTCTAATGTTTTTGCACTCCTGGTATTTAAGAGGTCAGCTGCTGAAAACGGTGCTTCTTTGCCCATACGCATATCCAGCGGCAACAACAGTTCTTTATGCCTGAAAGCAAAGCCCCTTTCCGGGTCATCCAACTGATGCGATGAGACTCCCAAATCAGCCAGAAATCCATCTACCTGGTCCACTCCAAAATAATGAAGCCAGCGGCCTACATATCTGAAGTTTGAATGGATCAAGGTTATTCTGTGGTCATCGATTTTATTTCGAAATGCATTTTCATCCTGGTCAAAAGCATATAAATGACCTTTGTCACTTAATCGTTGGAGAATAGCTCGCGAATGTCCTCCTCCTCCAAAAGTCCCATCTACATAAATTCCATCCGGATTTATATTTAATCCGTCAATGGTCTCAATCAACATTGCCGGTATATGATATTCACTCAAGCTTGTGGTATTAAGACATTTGAGTTACCAAATACCTGGGCAGCCAAATCACTAAACTGCGATGGCTCGTTAGCCAACTGAGCTTCATAATTTTTAGCATCCCACAATTCAATTTGATTTAAATATGCAAATAAGATTATTTCTTTGTTTACTCCTGCATGATCAGTCAGGCTCTTAGGTATCAAAATTCGCTCTGCATTATCTGCCATCACACCTGTCGCCCCCCTATAAAAATACCTCACAAAATTTCGCTGTACCGGATCAGATATATTTAATCGGTCTACTACTTCTGCCTTTTGATCCCACACTGTTTTTGGATAAAGAATGAGGCATTTTTCAAAGCCTCTATTAATCATAAAATGGAGAGCTACACCTTGTTCCAACAGTTGCTTAGACAGGCCTGCAGGTAGCTTTACTCTACCCTTATCATCGATGATTGTATGATATTCT
>CAYNIG010000196.1:0-9398 GCA_964396995.1 uncultured Saprospiraceae bacterium
TGCTTAGAAATAAAACCAGGTTCAATTTCATTTTCGTCAGTTTTGTGTTTGCCGTTTCGTTATAGGGTTACTGGTAACGTTTTCGGAGATTTGCAATAGCGGGGAATATTGGCACCAAACTGTATTCGGTGAACTGAAATTCCACCTCGCACAAATGTGTCTGCGAAGCCCAGAACCTCTGCTATCGCCATCGCCCATGTTATAGCTCGTGTTTCCTTTTCTGTACCTGTCTGCTATATACAATATTTGTCAATTAGCTTTTGTTCCTCTCCACTTGCTTTTGCTCGTTTAGCAATAAACTTTAAAACTGGAAACAGAAATGTAAATAGACCGGGGAGATTCATATCACTCATGCAAACTACGATTGCTGTATGTTTTATACTTTTGGGAATTGTGTGTTTATCTGTAAGACCGTCACTGGCTAATCCATAAATTATTCTTAATGAATTTTCAAATCCTGTGTGTCCAGGACTTAATCTGACATTGAATTTTATTTCTTTCTCTGTAGGATTGAAAAAACTATGCATTGCCAATGGTGCAACCGTATATGATTCCCCGGGTTTTAAAATTATTGAATTACTCTTTCCTAGTTTTACACCCAATTCACCGTCAATGGCCTTAAAAGTTTCTGAATACGTTTTGTGGTAGTGCAGTGGATTACCACCACCTGGCATTAATGTGATTTCCGCCTCAGTCATTTTTCCATTCGTCTCTTCGGATGTCTGTAAAAAGGTTACAGTGTCTTTAATTATGGGATTTACAATTGTCCTTTTCATTTTTTGTATGATTTAATTGTAGTTGATTCTCTTTGTTAGCATTGACTATAACAGTCGGTATTTACCAAAGTTCCTTCCATTTTTCAAAATTACAATGTTTTGCAAAATCCAAATACTACACTATAGTCTTGAAACATATTGCATAGCACTATGGATTGCTTTATCCTACTTTAAAAAATAGAATATAAATCATTCCATGGGGCACCGGGCCTTTATTTTTAAGATTCTCCACCTTTTAGCGTATTTAGAAATACCAGATTCGCTAATCAGTATACTAAATTATACCTTTGAGCCATGCCTCTTCGCGAAGAAATGACCAGACAGGGCAATTTCCTGTTTAAGTACCGCAGTTTTTTACCGGTATTGATTTTATTACCCGGTATTTACCTGTATGTACGCTATGTATTGGCCCATTCGTTGAATGGCAATCATAAATGGGAGTTGTTTTCATTCGTCGTATGCCTGCTGGGATTAGCCATTCGGGTTTATTGTATAGGGCATGCACACGATAATACTTCTGGCAGAAATACCAATGAAGGCCAGATCGCCGATGATATAAACCAATCCGGGATGTACAGTACCTGCCGGCACCCCTTGTATTTAGGCAATTTCTTTATGTGGCTGGGCCTGGCCATGTTTACATTTAATCTATGGTTTGTCATTGCGTTTGTATTTTTATTTTGGGTGTATTATGAGCGCATCATGTTTGCTGAAGAAGAATATTTAAGAGGTAAATTTGGTCAAGCTTATACCTCATGGGCTGATGTTACGCCCGCTTTTATTCCCGATCTTACAAAATGGACAAAACCGAAACTATCTTTTTCCTGGACCAAAGTAATAAGACAAGAAAAAGCAGGTATTCTAAACCTGTTTTTAGTGGTTTGGTTGTTTAAAGCGGTGGCAGCCTATTTTATTAATGGAAATATAGATATTGAAAACAAGACCTGGACCTGGGGGCTGATACTGGCTTTGGCCTGGTATGTATTGATCAAACTATTGCAGAAAACCACCACCCTGTTTTCAAAGGATAGATAATTTTATACTTAGTTTTTTCCTATCTTTTCCCCGCATCAGAAAATTATTTTTTTAATGACTACCGAAACTGACCTCTCCACTGCATATGATCTGACCCCATTGCATTCCAGACTTAAAGGTGAATTGCTTACCGATGCCTATTCCCTGGGTATGTACAGCACCGATGCGAGTTTTTACCAGATCAAACCCATTGCCGTGGTATTGCCTATGGATGATCAGGATGTGAAGCTGGCTGTCGAATTTGCCCGAAAAAATAAAATGAAAATACTTCCCCGCGGCGGAGGTACCAGCCTGGCAGGACAAACTGTGGGCGAAGCCCTGGTACTTGATTTTTCCAAATACATGAATAAAATCATTGAATTCAATGAAAAGGAAAGATGGGTACGCGTGCAGCCCGGTACGGTGCGCGATGTATTGAATGATATCATGGCTAAATATGGATTGCATTTTGCCCCTGATCCGGCCACTTCCAGTCGTGCCAATGTAGGCGGTATGGTAGGCAATAATTCTTCAGGCACCAAAAGTATATTGTATGGAAAGACGGTAGATCATATACTCGAAGCACGAGTGTTATTAGCTGATGGCACAGAAATGATTCTGAATGAAAAGACAGAAGCCGAATACGATGACATCGCCAATCAACCTACCAGGGAAGGAGAGCTATATAAAAAATTCAGATCAGCTATCCATTTACATGCGGATGAGATCAAATCCCGGTTCCCTAAAGTCATGCGCCGGGTAGGAGGCTACAATCTCGATGAATTTGTATACACGGATAAATGGAACCTCGCCAAACTCATCACCGGCAGTGAAGGTACCCTGGCTGTATCGCTTGAATTAAAACTAAACCTGGTACCCCTGCCCAAACAAAAATCAGTAGTAGTAGCCCATTTTACAGATTTACTGGAAGCCATACGAGCCGTAGAGCCCATGTTGCCATTTAATCCTTCTGCAGTAGAAATTCTGGATCGTACTGTATTGCATCTCAGTGCTGAAAACCTGGTCACCAAACACCTCTGTCATTTTATTGAGGGCGATCCGGCTGCCATACTGATAGTAGAGTTTTACAGCGATAGCTATGATGATGTGATGCGACGACCTGCTGAGATGATTGCTGAATTGAAAAAGCATGGACTCGGATATGCATTTCCTTTATTTCCCTCTGGTAAAGAGTACAATGATGTATGGGAGCTGCGCAAAAAAGGACTGGGCCTGATGATGGGCATCAAAGGAGATAAAAAAGCATTGAGTTTTATAGAAGATAGTGCGGTGCCCATACCGGTATTGCCGGAGTATATAGACCAGGTATTAAAAATATGTGCCAAACACAATACGGAAGTGTCTATGTATGCCCATGCCAGTGTAGGCGTAATCCATGTGCAACCCCTGCTCGATCTGCGACAAGAGCAAGATATCATCAATCTTAAAAATATTACAGATGAGACATTTGATCTTGTAGTAAAATACGGAGGCTCGTGGTCAGGTGAGCATGGTGATGGCCTGGTACGCAGTGCGTACAATGAACGCTTTTTCGGAAAGTCTTTATATACTGTATTCCGCGATATCAAATCCTGGTTTGATCCTGAAAACATCATGAACCCGGGCAAGATCGTGGATACACAAACCATAGAGCATAATCTCAGATACGGTACCGCGTATAAAGACAGCCCGGTAAAAACTCTATTTCACTATCGTACAGAGAATAGCTTTAGTGAGTCCGTGCATATGTGTACCGGCGTAGGAGAATGCCGTAAAATCATTGGTGGTACCATGTGCCCCAGTTTTAAAGCTACCCGCGAAGAAGAGCACAGCACCCGTGGTCGGGCCAATGCATTGCGACTAGCCATGTCCAATCAACTGGATACGGAAGGCATCACCAGTAAACGCCTGCACGAAGTGATGGATCTTTGCCTTTCCTGTAAAGCGTGCAAATCGGAATGCCCCAGCAATGTGGATATGGCCAAGATGAAAAGCGATGTAGCTCAATTGTATTACGATGAGCATGGAATTTCACTCCGTGATCGGATGATCCGCGATTCATCGAAGATGGCTGCTCTGTTTGCCGGCACATTCAGCGGTCTGATCAATTTTATCCAGCATACCGGCCTGTTTAAATTTTTAATTGAAAAGATTTTTAAGTTTGATAAAAGAAAGGAATTACCGGGCTATGCCTCCGAGCCATTCTATCGATGGTATGATAAAAAGAAAGATCATTTCAGATCCGATAAAAAAGTAGTGCTGTTTGCAGACACCTATCTCAATTATCATGAGACCAATATCGGCATATCGACAGTAGAGCTTTTAAACTCCTGCGGCTATGAAGTAATACTCGCCAATGTAGGCTGTTGCCAGCGGCCTAAAATATCGCATGGTTTTTTGCGCGAGGCCAAAGCAGAAGGTATGAAAACCATACTCGGACTCAAAAAATATTTTGACCAGGGGCTCACCGTAGTAGTATGCGAGCCCAGCTGTGCATCGGCCCTCAATGATGATCTGCCTGATCTGATCGATGATGCATCTCTTGCCAATGAATTGAAAGAAAAAGTAATGATGATCGATCTCTTCATCAGCAGAGAAATTGTCAAAGGAAATATCAAAAAATCATTTAAGGCCGTATCGGAGCACTTACTGATCCACGGCCATTGCCATCAAAAAGCATTATACGGCACGGCCGATATGAAGTCAATCATCAATACCAGCTCCTCCTGCGCCGAGATCCCTTCTGGTTGTTGCGGCATGGCCGGATCATTTGGCTATGAAAAAGAGCATTACGATATCTCTGAAAAAATAGGAAATGAAATCTTGTTTCCTGCAGTAAAAGGAATGAAAGAAAATGCTACCCTGGTGGCCAATGGATTTAGTTGCCGGCATCAGATCGAGCATTTTACAGGGGTGAAGGCGAAGCATTGGGTGGAGGTGGTGAGGGGGGAGTGATGTGGGGGGAGATGTAGTTGACAGTCATGTGGGATATCCGTGGATAATGTTCGATATGAAATGGAAATACATTTTATGAGATATTTACAGTACTTGTTTTTAACTTATTAATTCGGATAGTTTTATATGTTTTTTTATTACTCTTGTGCATTTGCAGATAGAGCAATCCCCATTCACTTTAGTGATCCGGTTTCTAATTCACTTGTTTATATGGTATGTAATTTTCCCAGTACCAAGGTGTAAATGTGTCTCCAATGGCATATTCAAGAAGCTCTTTAAAAATGCTTTCTCCATTATCGTTATTGGTCATGATTACAAGGGCAATTTTTTTATCCGGAAAACAAATCGAATAGTGTCCCCAGCCCTCATCGTGGCCTTCTTTGAAAAATGCTCTACCATATGGTGTTGTAAATGTTCCCACACCCAAACCATAACCAAGCATGATATTGTCATTGTCCATACTTTCAATTTGGGCCTGGGTACCAAACTGCTTTTTTGATTTAATTCTGACCTGTCGGGTGGTCATAAGATTAAAATTTCTCTTTGAAAGTCCCTTATGTGAAATTAGTGCTGTATAGAATCTTGTAAAATCGTCTAATGTGGTGCTCATAGAACCACTTGCATTGGATTCCCGCCATTTCATAAGTTGATATGGTTGACCATTTGCATCGTGTCCATAACAAATATTGGTATTGAATCTTGCTTGCCAAACCTGACTTGTGTTTGACATGTGGAGTGGTTTAAAGACCCGTTCTTGTGAAATAGTTTCATAATCTTTTGATAAAAATTGTTCAATCACAAATTGAAGCAGATAAAGCCCTTCACCTGAATAACTGTATCTGGTGCCCGGTTCAAATTTGATCTTCAATTTTTTATCATCTTCCAGCCAACGCCAATTGGGTAATCCGGTTGTATGCGTTAAACACATCCGGGCAGTTATTTTTTCGTATCGTTTGTCTTCTTTTAAGTCACGATAACCTCTCATAAAACCCTTTATTGGGTAATCGGGTAACGGTTTCTTCAAGTAGGTTATCAGTGGTCTGTCAAGTTCAATAATTTGTTCTTGAACCATTTGCATGACAATGTATGCGAAAACGACTTTGGAAAGAGATGCGCCATACATGACAGATGAAGGTTGGAGTATTTTTTTTCTCTGAACATCAGCAAGACCAAAAGTTTGTTTGAAAACAGGTTTATTTTTATTAAAGATAGAAATAGCCAGCCCCGCAACTTTTGCTTCAGTCATGAGGTACTGAATTTTAGCTGACAGACTGTCTACGCTAATTTTTGAGCCATCTAACCTTTTAATCGTTTGCCCATATACTATATCTAAGTTTAATAGAATCAGAACAAAATAAACTGAAAGGAAATTTTTGATTCTTTGTATCAAAGTACTATCCTTCACGAGTAGCCGCCTAAAGTGGTTTTCAGGCTTTGCAATGTATCTGATCATTGGATGATTGCGGATGGAACTAATCCCCATCCAGGCCAAAAAATAAAGGACTTCTTTTTTCGGAGATTCTTTCATATTCAGGAACAAAGACCATTTAATATAAGTCATGGTTTCTTTGATGTGATGTTATTTATCAAGAAACTCTTTGATAGTGATGATCAAGTCCGAATGCAGAGGTAAAGACAAATTGTTATAAGCCGCTATATTTTCACTTGCCTCAGAAGAGGTCTTTCTTAATACATGATTCATCCCATCCATAATTTTTAAGGTAGGGTTTTGCGCCTGTCGACTCATCTCCGTAGCACCGTCAACGGTTATTTGTAAGTCGGTAGTGCCCTGGATAACCAAAACAGGGCAATTCAATTTTTTTATTTCTTCACGAGGGTCATACTTCATGAATGAAATGAAGAAGTCTTGAATTTGAGGGCCAAATAAGTTATTTAAGTACTGGGGCACATTATATACTTTAAAGCCGGCTTTTAAACTATCGAGCAGGGGGAATGCTGCTTCAATGACAAATTGGGGCTGACTACCTAATTGCCGCTTGATGGTAGTAGATGCATCCTCAGACAAACCTGCCAACGAAATAAATCTGTTCACCTGGTTTTTCTGAACAGCAAGCATTCCAACCAACGCTCCCTGGCTGTGGCCTATAACGGTTATATCCTGAAAACTTTTTTTGAGAAATGAAATCCAGGCCCCCGCATCCGAAATATTCTGTTCAAAACGGAGGTTTTCTGCTTTCATGGACTCTGAGACACTTTTACCAACTCCCCTTTTATCAAATCTCAGCGTTGCATAGCCTGATTCGGTTAGCTCTTCTGCAAGTTTTTTCAAGCCATTATTGATGTAGTTGGGTTTCGTGTTTCCATCCCGGTCTGTCGCTCCGGAGCCGGAAATAATAAGTATAGCTTTATTAGCATTTACATTTGGTGTAAGCAGGGTACCATAGAGATCCGCGTTCTCCACAGAAATTTTAACTTCATTTTGTGAAGTCAGTTTAAAGGCCATGATAAATACCAGCGCCAATATTATATACTTCTTCATATTATTATTCATCATTGATGAGGTCTGTCTTGATACAAATTAAACTTGGTGTCAAATTTCTTATCTGCCATTTGTTTGCTTAAGGTTCATAACTTCTATGGTTTAATGCGGCTCAATATATAAATATTTAGACAACTATCTAAATATTTATATAAAACACTTATATTTGAACAATGAACATTGTTTTTAAGGCGCTAAATGACCCGACTCGAAGAGAGATACTGAGGCTTTTGCGAAAGCGTGAGATGACCGCCGGGGAGATCGCAGATGCATTTAATATAACTAAACCCAGCATTTCGCATCATCTTGATTTACTCAAACAAGCCAAACTGGTGACAGCCGAAAAGCAAGGCCAATTTATTTTCTACTCACTTAACACTACCGTAGTTGATGACCTTATGAACTGGTTAATGAACCTGAAAAAATAATTATATGAAAGTATCTTTTCGTGAAATTCTTTTGTTAGTGCTGGTGACCATACCGCTGTTGTTATTATATTATGTGTGGGATTCCATTCCGGATACTATCCCTGTCCATTATGGATTGAATGGAAAGGCTGACCGCTTTGACAGCAAGAATCTTCTCCTATGGATGATACCCTTAGTGCTAATTCTTTCCTATTGCATTTTAGCTCTTATTCCCCGTATAGATCCCAAGAAGCGGGTTGATTACAGTCAGGGCGGCTATTACTCTATCCGCCTCGCAGTAGTTCTTTTTTTTGCTATTCTTTTTGCCAGTTATATATTGTCGATTGCAGGAAATTGGAATTTTTCAAGTACGGTCCCATTGTTAATTATGGGTCTTCTTATAGTGTTGGGAAATTACCTGCCTGTACTTAAGCCAAATTATTTTATAGGCATACGCACACCCTGGACGCTGGAGGATGAAAAAGTGTGGATAAAAACCCACCGTTTTTGTGGTCGCTTATGGGTCGTGGGAGGAGTGATTGGATTTGTTGTTCACCTAGTTTGGTCATCACTACCCTTTTCAGTAAGTGTTGGTCTTGTCATGCTATTGCTGATAGCATCGGTTGCCTATTCCTATTATACCTATCGTGGGAAGAATTTTGAAAAGAAAAATATTAAATGACGATTAACACCACTAACCTTTTAAAGCAGAGATAAACTTGGCGTTGATCGCCCTGCCCTGTTTAAATGAAATAATACACCCTGATGATTATTAGAAATTACCACGTTATCTTTTAAAATCTTCAGTATTTAGATCAACCAGGTTTTATATATTAGGGGAAATAAGAAAGAGTAAAGGAAAGACATCACCTATTTTCCATTAAATTTTTGGGATTCAAAGCTATTTTTCCAAAGAAATAAATTCCCAAAGTACTCCTGTTTTATCAGGCAAGCCGTGCACTACCTCTTACTCCCTACACGCACATTCCTGATTCTCCTTTATATACCTAATAGTCGCCTTACTTAATTTTTCCAGGGTGCCCAGGTCCAGGTCAGACAATTTCTTGAAATAGATACACGACTTTCCCATTTTATACTTTCCCAATTTTTCAAGCAAAGATTTATTCTCATTCCCCGGCGCTGAAACATAAAGGGAGAACTCCGCCTTTCTTGGTGAAAAACCAATTAGCATCGCGTCGCCTTCGTGTCCGCTGGCGTATTTGTAGTGATAACTTCCGAAACCGATCATGGTAGGGCCCCACATTTTAGGTTCAAAGCCTGACCATTTTTTCATCAGGGCTATCAAGTGTAAGCTGTCTTGTTTTTTTTGTTCGTTGTCTACATATTGGTTTAAAAAGTCAATTACGTTGACTTCGGTTTCTGTTGTTTTAGTTTTGGTGGCCATTTGTATATTATGGTTGTGTTGTTTGGTTTTTTATCAGTATAGACATCTGAGTCCTTTATTGCCAGTCGGCTTATTTCAAAGGTAAAGATCATTTTTGGATTTCTGATTACGTTTTTCTGGCGAGGTCCAGAATCCACCGGGACTTCATATATAATTTATTTATTCAGTAGAAGTCATAGTACATTATTGGCCAAAAGCATGACATTAGGTTTTGCAAAAGATGAATTTAATTTTCTACATTTCATTTTGGAAATTGAATTCATCTTTTGCCTTACTATTCAATTTATCTTTTTAATGAAATCTAACCTCTTCGAGGTATCTTTTATCCCTGGAACCCGGAA
>CAYNIG010000197.1:0-9378 GCA_964396995.1 uncultured Saprospiraceae bacterium
CAGAAAATAAGGCATTCCTTTCGGAGCGACCTCTTCAGCTGCCCTGCATAACATACAGATTTCCAGGCTAGCTGCATTGCTTGACGGTGATTTTACTTTCTAGCTTTTAATTGATTTCGGTTGCAGCATGAACAGGTCTATGCTTTATTTTCTGACTTATGCCTTTGCTTGGCCATTGAGCCAATTATTTATAAGTGCATGCCTTTTTAATCTTTTTACCAAATACCCTTGCACTTACTCGATCTATTTCTTTCAGTAAATCAATAAGCGTTAATCTTTTATGATTTCCCCAGCAGACCCTACTTATTCAGAAACTTACCTCAAAACTAATTCATCCAACAGCACTACAGCGTTTCCTCCAGCAACTATCGTTTCAGGGCCGCATTTTTCAGTAGATTTCATTTTAAGTTTTATTGCCCTGATTTTATTTTTGCCAAGGCCTACGCTCATGGATTCTGTTTTGCTGCCGGCTGCAGCTGCTATGTTTTTAGTGGAGATTTCGGTAAACGAATTCCCATCTGCTGATACCAACACAGATACCGAATTAGGTAAATATGCCCGTTGTGAGGGTGATTGGAGAAATCGGAATGAAATAGATGAGATCATCGTATCGATACCAAGATCCCAGGTCAACTCACTATTTCCACCTTTTAGACCAAGCCAGTTAGAATACAGATATTCTGTTAAACCTGAAGCACCATCATACAATAAAGCTCCATCTCCATCGCCATATTCGGCATCGCCGGAGGTATTTAATAAGATCGTCCCTTTTTTATATCCTGCATGGATCTGAACTTTTTGGGACATGTATTTCAAAGTGAGGTCCCGGTATTGCTCAGGTGTGGTGCCTTTACTGTCTATCACCCGAATGGCATTGTCATAACAATCCTGGACAAATTTATCCAATAAGTCACGCATTCCCTGAATAGGTCTGAAATCTGCGTCTTTTATCCCTTTGAATTCTTCCTCACCACCGGTTTTTCCTACAGGTTTGTCTTGTCTTACCAGGGAGGCTTTTAATGCTCCGAAATTCATAAAATATCCAAATGTATTGGTGCCCATGGATTTTGCTACTTCCAGCTGAGAATAGATAAGAGACAACCTGTCCCGGTCAATTTTTTCTTTTAACAATGAATTATTTTGAATCATTGCCGTAAGCGGATTAAAATAGGAGTACAATTGATTTATATTATTAGGGACAAGCCATGATTTAAATGCTTTTGCGGGTGACTGATCCACAGACAGCATTACCTTACCCGCTCCGACAGCTGTTTCCAACCCCTTATAGTAGCCATACATAGACCTGGCAGCTGTGCCGTAATGATTATCACAGTATTTCCAAATAAGGCTATCAACAGATTGATCCGTATCCCAGGCCAAACCCGAGGCAACATAAAAATTAAGGTTTGACATGGGTGCTCCCGGGCCGGAAACTCCACTGAATATTATTTTCTCTACTCCTTCTTTTTTGAGATATTTTAATGATCCTTGTAAAGCAGTAAGACACGGGAAAGGCATCATAAAATTTTTCTCATTGGTTACATGGCTAACAACAGCGATATTGGAAGTTAATTTTTTCCAACCTGCCAGATCGGTTCTGAATGGTTCATTCCACACAGATTCGCCCAATGACGCTGCATGGTTTACATCTTTGGTATCCAGCACGATCATTACATTTTCAGCAGGTTTTGGATTTGAAGGAGCCACCCTATAAGGACCATCAAGCCAAATCACGTGTATTCGATCTTTCTTTTTTTCTGCAATACTGTTTACCAATTTTAGCAATGCTCCGGCTGCACTACCTGTTTCTTTAATGGTCTGTTGTGTGAGGTCATCCTCGCTTACGATATGGTTTTCAGAGGGACTAATAGACCAATAAGTTGCCCTACCTTTTGCCATAGACCATACTTCAAGATTTTTCTCAAGAGCTGCAGCCATAGATTTATTAGAAAAATTGAATTGATCCGGTACTGGTTTACCCTTGATTTGGGCAAAAAATTCAGGATTAGATTTAAAATAGGATTCAGGCGTAAAAATCTTGTCAGCAGAATAGGCCCAGGTACCCCAGTCCATCTGATTATCTATATTTAAATGATTCCATTTTCTGTACTCTTCATTCAAGGCATGTGGGTTGATGGCCTGCCTGTATGAAAATGACGGAACATGAGTTATGTCTTTGGCCTCTGTTATTAATGTTTTCTTATTTGCATATTGAGTAATATTTTCGGTAAGCTTGCTGGCTCCCATTTTACTTAAAATTTCATACAGGCCATTAATAATACCATTTGTACTATTCCCTGTGATGACCCACCGCTTTCCTCTTACCCCGCTAAAATAACCCTCTTTACCTAACTCTTTCAAGGGTATACTGCTTTCAAAGGCTGCATTACGATTGGTAGCACCTATGAGTATTTCTTCCTCTTGTTTTCCAACAATGTCTGACAAAGCCGGTATATCCACACCTGTCATCAGTTTAAGTCCTTCTTTAAAAAACATGATTTCCTGTACCAGATCAGATGGAGCTTTGTCACTGTAGATGATTCTGTATTTGGATTGCCCGTTTTGGGTAATGGTGATGTTTTGATCGGTCGTTTTACATGAAACCAGGTAGGAGATCACCATCAGTGTTAAAAGCAGCCTATTCATTCTTATTATATTGAATTAATTTTTCGGCCGCAAAAATAAGCATTAAACCTTGTTTTTACATGATAACTGATTGATTAACTATTTCTTAGGCTTTTTGCGAAGAAATAAAAGTATCCCTACTAAAAGAATGATAAATAGGATGAGCCATTTGGAATTTTCAAATAATCCTGCATCGGCATCGGAGCCAGGAGAGCTACTATTTTCGATGCCAGATGGTATTAATGCAGTTTCATCTATTTTGAATGACAGTGAATTGAAGAATGCAGCTTTATAATTGGGAGCATTAGCCAATTGATTTTTATTGGTCCAGTAATCCAGAATATAAAAGTCGCCTTTATAAACAAAAAAACGCTTGTACCTGATATCAGGAAAATCCTCCATCTCCTTGCAATTGGAATAGTATTCCATGCCTATAATATCAGTGAGATTAATTTTGCTTTCCTTTATCAGTAGACAATTGTGGTCAGGTGATTGTATGCGTTCATACATTTGTTTATAAAATTTATCCAACTCGAAGGTTGCCATATCGGTAGTGACCTTTTTAACCACCAATACTGCATAATATCCGGAAGCATCAGTCATGCTGTAGGACAATTTCCCCAGGGTATCCAATACCTCAGGAAAAGAGGGAAACTGAATAGAAGCCTTTTCATCCAATTCCACTTTGACTCCACCGATAGATTGGAAACTGGCTTGTAAAAAAACAAGAAGGAGGATATACCGGAAATACATGGTTACCAAATGGTGCAAGGGGTTAATAATAATATCTTTTGAACGCTTCGATAGCCTCATATTCTGCCAGGCCAAGTTGATTATAGGCATTTGCAGTGCCCCGGTTTCGGTCTTCAGCCCGTTGCCAGAATTCCCGTGCATCAGAACCCGGGAAAAGGGGTCTGTCTTTCTGGGATTGATGTTTGAATATCGCTTTTCGCTTGCGCATGAGTTCGTCTGGTGAAATAGGCACTGCCATATCAATGTTTTCCAATTCCCATTCTTGCCATGCGCCTCTGTACAACCACAACCAACAATGATCTATCCATGGTACATTCTCCTCTTTTAACTCCTGCAAGGACATCAGAACTGCATTGAGACATACTCTGTGTGTGCCATGTGGATCACTTAAGTCTCCGGCAGCATATACCTGATGGGGCTGTATCTGATTTAAAAAGTCTTTGGTGATTTTAATATCTTCCGGTCCAATCGGTTTTTTCTTTACAAGTCCTGTTTCATAAAAGGGAAGATCGAGAAAATGCGCGTGTTCATCAGATAAGCCTACATTTCTGCACCCGGCTTTAGCCTCTGCTCTCCTGATTAATCCTTTAATAATTTGAACTTCCTTGGTATCTATTTCACCCGGCTTTTTATTTCGGAGTTGATGTTTGATCTTTTCATACATTTCATTAGCCGTTTTTTTATCCATTTTAAAGGTATCATGGAAGTCACGGATAAAATCTGCAAATCGGATTACATCCTCATCGAAGACCGCTATATTTCCGCTGGTTTGATAGGCTACATGCACTTCGTGTCCCTGATCTACTAATCTGATAAAGGTGCCACCCATAGAAATCACATCATCATCCGGATGAGGAGAAAAAATGACTACTCTTTTATAGGGAGGGGATGCCCGTTCCGGTCGGTTGGTATCGACTGCATTGGGTTTCCCTCCGGGCCATCCGGTAATGGTATGCTGCAATCGGTTGAATACTTCTATATTAATATTATAGGCATTACCAAATTCCGTAATGATATCACCCATACCTTGCTCTGCATAGTCACGATTGGTCAGTTTTAATATAGGTTTGCCTTGCTTCATTGAAAGCCAAATGACCGCTTTGTGTATCAGAGCTTGATCCCATTTGCATTCCTCTACCAGCCAGGGAGTTTTTATTCGGGTCAGATTACTGGCCGCAGCAGAATCCACTATAAAAGTGGCATTTGGGTGGTTTTGCAAATAGGTAGCTGGAATATTTTCATTTATTGGTGTTTCTACGGCCTTTTGAATGATTTTAGCTTTACCTTCTCCCCAGGCCATCAACACTATTCGTCTTGCTGAGAGAATGGTCTTGATACCCATTGTGATTGCATTTTTTGGTACATTTTCTTCACCAAAAAAATCACTGGCAGCGTCTAAAACAGTGATAAAATCCAGAGAAATCAGCCTGGTTGGTGTATTGGCCCCTGAGCCCGGCTCGTTAAATCCAATGTGTCCGGTTTTCCCTATACCAAGTATCAATAAATCCAGGCCACCTGCATCAGCTATCATTTGATCATATTGAGCACAAAAAGCAGGGACATCTTTTTTGGCCAGAGTACCATCCGGTATATGAATATTTTGCCTGGGTATGTCGATGTGATCAAATAAATTCTCATTCATAAAACGCACATAACTTTGCAGTGCATCGGGGTTGATGGGATAATATTCATCAAGATTAAATGTGATTACATTTTGGAAGCTCAGATTGCCTGATTTATGCAATTCCACTAATTGCTTGTACACACTCACAGGAGTAGATCCTGTGGCCAGGCCCAGAACACAATTTTCGTTTTTAGCAGCTTTTGATTTTATTAAATCAGCAATTTCATCCACTACTTTTTTAGAACCTGTATGAGCATCAGGATAAATCAGGGTTTCGACCCTCTCAAATTTGGTTTGTTGACTAAACATATGGTATAATTCTAAGTCAAAAATAGGAATTATCAGATGGATGCAACATTATTTTAAAGATTAGTTTATGCACTTTTGCCTGACCATTTCTATTTCCGTTTCATTGAAAAAAGCACTATTGAATTTTTTTTTGGAATTTATATAGTTGAGCACATTGGCGATCTGGGCATTGGACATTTTTTGATAGGATGGCATGCCAAATTGACTCGAAGAATCTTTAGAGCCAGCAATCATAAGACAAATCAATTGATTTCGTTCACTGATGAATTTATAGGGACGGATGGGCGGTACCAGATTAGCCACCCCTTGTCCATCATCCATATGACAATTGGCGCAAGTATAGGTATAAGTACTTTCTCCTTCGGATAACCTATTACAGGCTGCCAGCAAACCAAAACTGATAAAAATAGAAATTTTATTTAGCTGGTTCATTTAGTAAAAAATCAATTTCCTCCATCAATTTCGTTACCTCATCCGGTTTGGTACCATCACAAAAAGACCTTATATGACGGTTCCGGTCTACCAGTATAAAATGACCACTGTGAGTAAATCCAACTGACTCGGTGCTGTCTTTTTGTACAGCGGTGAGATAAGATTGGGCTCTGAAACTAAGTTCGTCAGCCGGTACATGCATAAAATGCCAACGATTGCTTTCGGCCACACCCATTTTTTCAGCATATTTTTTTAATGTGGCCACCGTATCGTATTTACTGTCGATGGAATGAGAAAGAAGTAATACATCGGCCTGGTCTTTATATTTTTCATGCAAACGCAGCATCTGTTGTGACATTTTGGGGCAAATAGTAGGGCAATGAGTGAAGAAAAAGTCAGTGACATAGATCTTGCCTTCAACTGTTTTCTCACTGATGCTGTCTCCGTGTTGATTTACATACCTGAAAGGAGGTATAGTATACTGTACTGTTTCTCCATCACTGATTTCGCTTTCTCCAAGGTAAGGGAGTGATTTGACTGATTGTTTGCACGAATATAATATTACCAGCAGTAATATATTCACCAGAATCGACCTTCCTGGTCTCTGCAATAAACAAATAAATTTATTCATTTCTTAAGCAGATTTTTAGCCGCCTCTATGTTTTGCAGCTGTGAAGCCTTTAGCCTAGAGAGTATTTCGGCTTGTTCTTTTAAATATTTAAGCGCCCCTTCATCCTGTGTTTCCGGTTCTTCAAATTCAGCCATCCAATCCATCATTTCCTCATTTAATCCGTCCAGTTCGGTACTTATGCTGTCTATAAGGGTTTTATTTGCAAATACGGTGTCCTGGGCTTTTTTCTTTAATTCCTCTGCCAGGTTCATTATTTCACCATGACTGGCCATAGTTTCATCATGCAGTGTCATTACATTGGTATTGGCATCGGCTATTGCTTTGGCCAAGGTATCAGATTTGCAACTGATGCAGTATAAGGTCAAAGACCATAAAGCTATTTTTAATTTATAATTCATTTAATAATATTTTTGCAAAGATAAATTCGATACATCAATCAATACACATGAAAAACAGATCCATTCTTTGGTACCGCCAGGATTTGAGGCTGCATGATAACGAAGCCTTATATGAGGCGCTGCGGTGGAACAGTGAAGTAATACCGGTATATGTGTTTGACATTCGTGTTTTTACATCCATATCCTCCTACGGGCAACGGCGTATGCCGGCCAAAAGAGCCAAATTTATAATCGATTCCGTTGTTAATCTTAGAAAAACGTGGCAGAAGATTGGCTCTGATCTCTTAGTGAGAATTGGTAACCCTGAGGAGATCATTTTCAATCTGGCAAAGGAATTTAAAACGGATGTGGTGTTTTGTAACCGGGAGCGTACAAGGGATGAGGTAACCATCCAGGACAAATTAGAACAGAACCTATGGACCATTGGCCAGGAAATGCGATTCACCCGTGGAAAGATGCTTTATTATACCCAGGATCTTCCTTTCCCGGTAACTCATACACCCAATAATTTTTCAACTTTTAAAAAAGAATTGGAAAGAATAGTACCGGTCAGGCAAATACTTCCATACCCCGACTCTGTAAGCCCGATACTGCAAGCTTTCGAACCTGGCGATATACCCACTCTAACCGAATTAAAGTATAGCGAAGCGGAAATTGGTGTTGTTTCCATCCTGCATGGTGGAGAAGATCAAGGCCTGAAAAACCTGAAGGAATATATTTGGAGCCCGCAAGGCCTGGAGAAATACAGGACAAAAGAAAAACTTTTTAGCAGTCCTATGTTTTCTTCCGGATTGTCACCCTGGCTGGCCCAGGGATGTATATCTCCTAAAATGGTGTATCATGAAATAAAGTCATTTGAATCCATACATGGTATCAATGATAACACTCAAAGTATGATCACCGAACTGATGAGGAGAGATTATTGCCGGTTGATAGCTAAGAAATACAGTGAAAAAATATTTGAACCTGGGGGTGTTATTGGAAAAACAACTGATCAGCCTAATAAAGAAGAAGATTACCTTTTCAAAATTTGGAAAGAAGGTCGCACAGGAGTGCCTGTGATCGATGCAGCAATGAAATCACTAGCCACAACCGGTTATTTAGCATATCCATTAAGGGTAGCATCCGCTCTTTATTTGATCAACTCTCTTAAAGTCCATTGGAGAAGGGGAGCTGATTGGTTTGAATCCAACCTGATCGACTATGATGTGGCCACCAATTGGGTTAACTGGATGCTTTTAGCCGGTTTATTGCCTGAAGCTCAGGAAGAAAAATTTATGAGCAACGACTATCTATCCAAAAAATATGACCCCCAGGGTGAATTTATTAAAAAATGGATTCCTGCGCTCAAAGAAATTCCGGCAAATAAAATTTATCATCCTGAGTTATTGGATTTGAATGAACAGAAACAATTCAACCTGACACTGGGTAAAGAATATCCCAGACCGGTGGCTTAAGCAAATAAGGTAACGGCTTGCTTTTGGACCTTGTTTTTTGCAAGATAATTTCTCAATATCACACCTGCATCCTCATCCATTAATAATGGGGTGAAATTAGCCTCATCCAGAGGGATTTGATCGTATTCGTTTTTATACCTGAATCCTGAGCATTTACCATTTTTGACCCAGAGTAAAGTGGTCTCGTCGGGGCTGCGACCTTCTTCGTGGATGATGTATTCTTCTCTACCGATAAAGTTTTTACCTAAAACATGTATTGCCCGAAGATTATACATTTCCGGTTCTTCGGCATGTATACACGCACCGAGACATTTTTCAATATGATGATTGAAACATGGTCCACCATATTTTTCTATTCCTGACAGCTTCAGACAAAGTTGATATCGTTCGGTTTGAGCATTCAGGTATGCTTTTGCATTTTGGATAGAAGTAAATTTTTTTATTAAATTAAGGTCAGGATCATCTTCATTTACCGGTTGTATCAAAAATCGCAGGTATCCATTTTCATCCATGTATTCATACAATCCAATTGGGAATGCTTTTTTTCTGAGTTGGCGATTGATTTCCGGTTTTATTTTTTTGATTTCTTCATTTTCTTTTAACAAGGCCAGCAATTCTGATCCGAGTATATCATACGATATCGAGTCTACTTGCTGATGCAGGGAGGTGGATTTTTCAGTATGATCTGCAAAATGCTGCAGTATCCTGTCTTTGATATTGATGCTTTTGCCTACATAGATCACATCACCATTTTTATTATGAAAATAATATACACCACAGTCTTCCGGCATGGAATGTAAATATTCCAGGGAGATGGAAGAAGGCAATCTGGATTCCTTTACCCCCTGATGTATCAGATCCCAGGCCAGAGCATCATTTCCTTTTTTATTTAATACCTGATCCAAAACGACGCTTGCGGCATAGGCATCATCCAATGCTCGGTGCCTGCTTTTTACTTTAATTCCAAAATAGTGAATGAGGGATTCGAGACTGTAGGAACGAAGCCCTTCTATAGATTTTTTTGCTAATCTTTTGGTACAAAGTTGTTTTCGGGTGTAAGTATAACCGAGCCTGGCAAATTCCTCCCTAATAAAATTGTAATCAAAACGAACATTATGAGCTACAAAAATGGCTCCTTTGGTAATTTCA
>CAYNIG010000198.1:0-9344 GCA_964396995.1 uncultured Saprospiraceae bacterium
ATGACCTTTTTAATCAAATTAATTTAAGTACGAATCCGGAAATAATGCTCTGGAGGAGTTATAGCGCTGCACAGGGAGATGCATTTACCAATCAATTATGGAACTGGCCGCACGGTTCGGGATATACTCAGGATATGGTACGCATGTATCTGTGTAAGGATGGTTTACCTATTGCACTTAGTCCTCTGTACAAAGGTGAAAATGACATCAGGGATGTGATAAGCAATCGAGATCCAAGATTTGTTCAAAGTGTAATGAATCCGGGTGATCCCATTTTGATAAATTTAAAAAATGATACTACTAAATACAACCTGCCAACATTAGGGGGCGCACAAAATAACCCAACTGGCTATGAATCACAGAAATTCCGCCGTACTCAGTTAGATCCCAGTACCGGAAATCCAAGTGGAGAACTTGCTTATATAATCTTCAGATATGCCGAGGCATTGATGATCTATGCAGAGGCAAGAGCAGAATTAGGTCAATTGACACAAGCTGATCTTGATTTGAGCGTTAATAAATTAAGGAGCAGAGTGGGAATGCCGCCAATGACATTGGCTTCTATTGCTGTAGATCCCAACTGGCCAGATTATGGCTATTCTTTGTCCAATGTGTTGCAGGAAATCAGAAGAGAAAGGGCAGCTGAATTAATGACTGAAGGATTCCGGTTGGATGATTTAATGCGTTGGGCTGCTCATAAATTATTTGCGGGTAAAAGGCCCAAAGGCGCATTTTACTCTGCTGAGCTAAAAGCAGCCTTCCCGAATTTAATTGTAGATGCTAATAATTTTCTTGATCCTTACAAAACAGCTCTCAGTGGACCAAATGGCGGATGGGGATTTAATCCTGCTAAAAATTATTTGATGCCTATACCAACAAATGAATTAACTATTAATACAGCATTAAAACAAAACCCGGGTTGGTAAATGAGTCGGGTGATACCTACTTGAATTTTGGCAGTAACCTATATCATACAACAAATAGAGTATTTAGTTTTATTTTTAAAATAGAGCATTTCCCAAAATGCTTTATAATCCAAAAAGAGACAGAGTGTGGAAGTCAGGTTTTCCACATTCTGTTTTTTATTCAGACAGTTTTGACATACCTGCCTTCCTAATATGGTAAATAAGTCAGGACAATTATGGTTGAATTTTTTAAAAAAGTATTTTCCATATAAAATATAATTTCAATAGAGATGAATAAAATAAAATTCACCGGGTATTCAATGATGGTTTATTTTGTTCTTCTTCATAGCACACTTAGCCCTGGTCAAACTGTACAAGCTAAATATTTTACTAAAGAAGGTATTAAGTTAAATTCAAAATTGATCAATGGATGGAATACCTGGAATACCCGAAGTGTATTGTCTCATGTTTTATTGCCAGACAAATTTTCAATCAATCTTGCTCTCAAAGACCAATCAGGTAATGTATTAGAAGAATCTTTGATCGGCAGAGATCACTACGATACAAAAGAAAGGGTCACTCCGGGGCCACATGCCTATGATGGATCCTATACAGAACTAAAAATAGATTGGCACGAAATACAAGTCAAAGTACAAACCGTTTCAGAAAAAAATAATTTAGCCGTACTTATAAGCCCCTTAAATGCCACACCGAGCGACAGTTTAATTATTACATTCAGGAGGTTATGGGAAAAGATTGCCATTTCTTCATCTACTGGCAATTACTCGATCTATATCAATGAAAAAAAATCATCAGATCTTTCTACCCATACTTCTGTACCATTGGATAAAAAAATTATCATCACTACAGGAAGTGCCCAATCACTGACTTCGGTAGAAAATAGAATCAATCGTGCCAAAGAAAAACTAGAAAAATCAAAAATAAAGTATGGGAATTCATCTGAGGTATACCATGCTATGCAAACTGTTCTTGCTTGGACTACCATATATGACCCAAACAATGATAGGGTGATCAATCCTGTGAGCCGTACCTTTTCCAATGATTGGGTTTTGTTTGGCTGGGACACTTATTTTGCTGCACATATGTTGTCGCTTGACAATAAGGAATTGGCTTATGCCAATGCCATCGCCATCACCAAAGAAATTACCAGCAGAGGATTTGTTCCAAACAATGTACAACAAGGGCACAAGAGTGAAGACCGTACAGAACCCCAGGTAGGGTCAATAGTAGTAAAAGAAATATATAAAAGATATAAGGAAAAATGGTTTTTACAAGAAGTATACCCTGAATTGTTGAGCTGGAATCGATGGAGAGCTGCCAATAGGGATGTGGATGGCTATCTGGTTCATGGCTCTGACCCTTACGACTATGGAGATTTTAAATCCCAATCAGCCACTCAATCCGGAAAAATGAAAGCGGCCAAATGGGAATCAGGTATGGATAATTCTCCTATGTGGGATGATGCTGCCTTCGATACCATAAACCATCGTATGCTGTTGGCAGATGTTGGCTTGATGAGTTTGTTCATTGCCGATTGCAGAAGTCTGGCAGAAATAGCTACTATTTTGGGATATCACCAAGATTCAAAAGAATTAAATGACAGGGCTGAGAAATATGCCGGCAAGCTGAAGACCCTTTGGGATGATAAATTTGGATTATTCCTCAATAAAGACCTGGTATCAGGCCACGCAAGCTATCGACTATCGCCAACTTTATTTTATCCTTTACTTGCCCGTGTACCTACACAAGATCAGGCCAATAGGATGATGAAGGAACATTTTTATAATCCAAATGAATTTTGGGGAGAATATATTTTACCTTCTGCTGCCCGAAATGATGTTGCTTATAAAGACAATCACTATTGGAGAGGGAGAATATGGGCACCACTAAATTTCCTGGTATATCTTGGTATTAGAAATTATAGATTACCCAATGCTCAAAATGACCTTGTACTAAAATCAAAAAATTTACTGTTAAAAACATGGTTAAAGGAAAAGCATGTATGCGAAAATTATAATGCTGACAATGGATTAGGAGGAGAAGCCGATACATGGAGTGATGCTTTTTATCATTGGGGTGCTTTATTGGGCTTTATGGATATTATTGATCAAGGATATGTCCCTTTGCCGGAACTAAAATTGACTAAATAATAATTTTAAATTAAATAAATGTTGGAATTATTAACCACACCCGGATGTAAAAAAATATAAATGGAGGTATATGTTTTAAAGTATTTCAAAATGAATTAAACTAAAAATTTCCGTTAAAAAAATTCAATTCTCAGCATGAAAGCTCATTTTAAATTTAAAACGGTGTTCAGTAATATTTCTTGTTTCATTCTAAACTCTATTGTTTTCCTTGTTTTAAATTCATTTCTGTTATCATCATGCCATACTGCATCGACTGTCAAAGATGAACTCGAAGTAAATTTTAAAAATCCACCCATAGAAAATCGCCCGTTGGCGCTATGGGCCTGGTTAAATGGATTTGTGGACACAGCCCAATTAGTATATGAACTGGAAGAAATGAAGGCCAAAGGTATGCGTGGAGCTTTCATTTGGGATGTAGGTGCGCTTGCGGATCCTGAGAAAATGATTCCTGCTGGGCCCGAGTTTTTGGGCAAGGGATCACTGGAATATATTTCGCTCACTTTAAACACAGCTAAAAGGCTTGGATTGGATATTGGTCTATTTGCTTCCAGCAGTTGGAATGCCGGTGGCCCCTGGATCACAGAAGCTGATGCGAGTAAAGAATTATTGAGCACCATTCAAACTTTAACTGGACCCTCCAGGCAAAAAATTACGATACATGTTCCCCAATTAACTAACCCTAATGCCAAAGCATATACTTTAATTAGTTCCATTGCGGTGCCCCATTCAGATTCAAAGGTAATTGACTATACTCAGGATCAAAATATAAATTTGGATAAGTATACACTGGAAAATAAATTTATTGAATGGGAGATTCCCAATGGAGAATGGGATATTATTTCATTTTTTATGTGTAATACAGGGCAAAATCTTGAATGTCCAAGTCCCAATTCGAATGGATTGATAATAGATCATCTAAGTAAAAAGGCTACTAAGACCGATTTCGATACCATGCTCACAAGGCTGGCGAAAGTATTGACACCAGAAAATCAATTAAAATTCCTGGAGCTCGATAGTTATGAGGTTAGGCCTGCCAGAGATTGGTCTCCTAATTTTTTGGAAGAATTCAAAATACGGTATGGATATGATTTGAAATCATACTTACCCCTGCTACAAGGGTACAGAAGCAAAGATAGCATTTTGAATACACGACTTTTGGGTGATTACAATCGCCTGGTAAGTGATATGATCATTGAAAATCATTTTGCTCAGTCTGTTGAAATCGCACATAAGAATAAAATGGAAATGTATTCTGAAGCCGGGCATGGAGGTTATGCCAGAGTGGATCCATTAAAAGCGCTTGGGAACTCGGATGTACCTATGGGCGAATTTTGGAACAGACAAAAAAACTGGGTGACCAAAGAAGCAGCGAGTGCTGCTCATATTTATGGGAAAAAATTAGTAGCTGCTGAGTCTTTGACAGGTTGGCAAAATTGGCAACATGGTCCCACGGACTTTAAGCAGCTCTTTGATATCGCATTCTGTGCTGGCTTGAATCAGGTAGTTTTTCACAATTTTGCTCATAGTCCGAAATTGGCGGGTAAACCAGGATTTGCTTATCATGCCGGTGAACATATAAATGTAAACACAAGCTGGTGGGAAATGGCAAGGCCATTCATGGATTACCTGAGTAGGTGTTCTTATCTGCTGAGGCAAGGAAATTTTGTGGGAGACCTCTGTATATATTATGGCGACGATGCTCCAAACCAGGTGCCGGCCAGGCGTATTGATCCAAATATTATTCCAAGATATCCTGAAGGTACTTGCCTGCACTGCGGTGTACCCAAACCGGTAGATCCGGGGAAATTAATTGGTTACGATTATGATTATATCAACAGCGATATTATTATTCAAAAACTTAAAGTGGAAGGTGAGAGATTGGTTTTGCCTTCCGGCCAAACTTATAGATTAATGTTGCTTCCGGATAGAGATGACATTTCTCTGGAAGTTTTAAAAAGTATTGAGAAATTAGTTTTTCAGGGCGCCACTATCATTGGCCGAAAACCGATGAGATCAAATTCCTTAAAAAATTTTCCTCATTGCGATGATGAGGTAGTGCAGCTTGCTGAAAAAATCTGGGGCAACTGTGATGGAAAAAAAATATTGACCAATCAGTATGGCAAAGGCACAGTGTATTGGGGGAAGTCTGTAAAAGAAGTCATGGATGAGCTTAACATGCCACCTGATTTTGAAGTGAAAGGCATGGATAACTCCGGATGGGATATCGATTATATTCATCAAAAGACACTCGGTGAGGATATTTATTTTATAACCAATACTTCGAGGGAACAAAAGAAAGGGACAGGTGTATTCAGGGTAAATCAAGATAAAATTCCTGAACTCTGGGATGCCGAAACCGGCCTTATACAGCGGAAAATCAAATATGTAAAAGTGGCCAATGGCATAAGCATTGATTTTATTCTGGATGCATTTGCTTCAAGATTCGTAGTTTTCAGTAACAAATCCACAGGGGAAGATGATGCGGATTTAAACAGTGATCTGCAATTTGGATTTGATCCTATTTCAAACAGTCAAACAGGAAATCCTACCAGGCTGGATATAAGCACCCAATGGAATGTGAAGTTTGATACTGCAATGGGAGGTCTTGCGTCTTATTTGATGGATAGTCTTAGAAGCTGGTCTGAAATTGCTGATGATGGAATAAAATATTATTCCGGTACGGCTATTTACGAAAAAGACTTTTTAGTCGATCAGGAAACGCTTAAAAAAAATACCAAAGCCTATTTATTCTTTGAAGAAATTCAGGAATTGATTCATGTGTTTGTCAATGACCAGGATTGTGGGTTTACATGGACACCTCCATTTAAAACCTATATCACTCCATTTTTGAAAGTCGGGCAAAATAAAATTACAGTACAAGTAGCCAATGCCTGGAATAATCGCATACTGGGTGATCTAAAATCTCCATCGAAGAAGTATTCCAATACAAATATCAAGAACAGGTTTAAACCCGACGCTCCTTTGTTAAAGTCTGGATTGGTGGGTAAAGCAGAGATTATTTTTAATCACCACGATGAATAAACTACTGGAAAATGAAGATCTTTTTATAATTAACTGGTACTATTTTAAAAATGAAAATGAAAAACTACCAACCGTATTGTTGTATTGCCCTTTTTCTTTTGGCATTTTCAAATGTATCTATTGCCAAAATAAGGTTACCAGCAATCCTGGCTTCTAACATGGTTTTGCAAAGAAACACCACTATAACACTTTGGGGTTGGGCAGATGCAGGCGAAAAAATTACCATCCGCACCTCCTGGTTAAAAGATCCCATCAATAGTATTGCAGAATCTACCGGAAGTTGGAGTATTAAAATACAAACAACGAATGATAGGAAACCGCAAACCATTCGAATAAACAGCAAAGATTCAAATTTATGGCTCGATAATATTTTATTTGGTGAAGTATGGCTCTGCTCGGGACAATCTAATATGACCATGCCGGTAAAAGGCTATTTGGGTCAGCCTGTTTACGGCTCGCAAAATATTATCCTTGAAGCAGAAAATGAAAATTTAAGGTTATTTACTGTAGGACTCCAGGCCAGTAAAGAACCCAGGATGGAATTGGAAAAAAATTCAGGTTGGCAATCTGCCAACATGGGCAATGTAAAAGAATTCAGTGCCGTGGCTTATTTATTCGGTAAACAATTGCAGGACATTCTGGATGTTCCGGTGGGGATGATCCATTCTTCCTGGGGCGGTAGTCTGATCGAAGCATGGATGAGTTCAGAAATACTAGGGACAATTAAAAAAGTTGATTTAAATAATGTAGATCTTGCTCGGGGAAATCGATTCCCGACGGTTCTTTTTAATGCAATGATAAATCCGCTGATACCTTATTCTATCAGGGGAATCTTATGGTATCAGGGGGAAGCGAATGCAAGCAGGCCAGAGGAGTACAAAAAGCTTTTTCCGGCTATGGTGAAGGATTGGCGAGCAAGGTGGGGGATTGGTGAATTTCCTGTTTATTATGCACAGATAGCACCCTTTATCTATGACAGTACAAACCGCCTGGATGCGCGCAATAACGCCGCTTTCATGCGCGAGGCGCAAATGCATTGTTTAGATTTAATTCCAAACTCCGGAATAGCCATTACTATGGATATTGGAGAGGCTGATAATATTCATCCTCCGAAAAAGAAAGAAGTGGCCGACCGACTACTCTACAATGCATTACACCACACCTATGGATATAAAGAGGTGAGTTTTTCAGGTCCTGTTTATGATTCGATGGAAGTGAAAAATGGAGGAATTTATTTGAGTTTTCGTGGTGCCGAGAATGGATTATATACTTTTAATAAACTGAATGGATTTCTAATTGCCGGTGCAGATAAAATCTTTTATCCTGCCAAAGCATCAATCAGTCGCGGAAGACAAGTATTCGTAATAAATGAAGAAGTGAAAAATCCAGTGGCTGTTCGTTATGCCTGGCGCAGCTGGGACATGGGTACTTTATTTGACACCTGGCTTTTACCTGCCTCTTCTTTTAGAACAGACCAGTGGCAGGATGCCAAAGAAATAAGCCTCCCAAATCAAGCTTTGGTACCACTTAAATAATTCTTTGTCAATAGCAAGATTGAAAGAGTTCAGAATGAGGTAAAAATGAGGTAGTAAGAAATAAATGAATATAATTTAGAATGAAATATAACAGAAAATTTGAATGGATAAAGCAAAGTTGGAATTTAGCACTGGGTATTTTACTTTTTATATTACCTGATCCACCTTGTAGTATAGGACAAATCAAATTTCCAATAGACACCCAATTGCAAAACATGAGGCAACATTACCGACAGTGGTGGGTAAACAGACCAGATGCAGAGCTACTAGTAGAATTCGATCCTTCCCCGATTGCGCTCGACATACCAAAGCCAAGGTTTACATGGAAAATGATACTGGAAGGCAGAGGCCGGAGTCAGAGCGGATATGAAATTCTGGTAGCATCAAGCAAAAAAAATATTGAATCCAATATAGGAGATATGTGGAATCCCGGTATGTTGATTTCAAATCAGTCATCCCAGGTTAAATACAACGGGCTTCCGTTACTTAGTAATAAAGAATATTATTGGAAAGTACGTATTCGCGACGAAACTGGCACTATGCATCCATATAGTAAGATCGCTGTATTTAATACAGGATTGTTAAGTGAGGACGATTGGTCTGCCTCCTGGATAGGGAAAGGGGATGTGCATGAAATAAGATCTGATGTAGATGCTTTTTTATTCAAGAAATATTCTAAAGATATACAAAAGCTGATACCGGAGTCACGATCTCCTTTATTCCGGCATGAATTCCGTGTCGATAAAAAAATTCAACGGGCCAGACTTTTTGTTGCAGGACTGGGATTATATGAGCTCAGATTAAATGGCAAAAAAGTGGGGCAACATGTATTGGCACCAGCAAGGACAGATTTCTGCAAAAGAATCTTATATGACACGTACGATATTTCCTCTGATTTAAATACCGGAATGAACGCATTGGGTATTATGCTCGGCAATGGCTGGTTTAATGGACAGAAGAAATATTGGGGTTGGCAAATGCAATGGTATGGTTCACCTCGTGCGATATTGCAACTTGAAATCGAATATGAAGATGGAAGCAAATCACGTGTGGTGACAGATAGCAATTGGAAATCATCATGGTCGCCTATACTATTTAATTGTTTGTTTGATGGTGAACAGTATGATGCACGACTGGAAGAAAAAGATTGGGATAAACCTGGTTTCGATGATACCAAATGGACTCCGCCTAATGTGGTTGCTTCTCCGGGAGGAAGGTTATGTTCTGCATTGCATGAACCAGGTGAAATAACTCAAATTATTCCGGCGATTTCATTAGACCAGCCACGGTCAGATACTTTTGTGTTTGATTTAGGTCAGAATATTGCAGGTTGGGTAAGATTAAAAGTACAGGGACCCGCCGGGACAAAAGTAAAATTAAAATTTGCTGAACGCAAACAGGCTAATGGAATGATTGATCCTTCCAGTTCACGCGCTGCATTACAGGAAGATCAGTATATACTCAGGGGAGGTGGTGTTGAGATTTTTGAGCCCCGATTCACTTATCATGGATTTCAGTATGTTCAGGTTACCGGGTTTCCTGGAACACCTTCATTAGAGACGATAGAAGGTCGTTTTATACAAAATGCAGTAGCCCCTGCGGGAAGCTTTGAATGCAGTAATGACCTCATCACCCGAATACATCTTTGTACTGTACAATCTCAGCGATCAAATATTCAAATGGGTGTTCCT
>CAYNIG010000199.1:0-9325 GCA_964396995.1 uncultured Saprospiraceae bacterium
AATCACCTTTGAAATCTGGTCTATATGACCTCCTTTGTAGTCAGGCCACGATCGCCATTGCTTGCCATAGACAGGTCCAAGATTGCCCTCAGTATCAGCCCATTCATCCCAAATACGCACGCCATTGTCCCTTAAATATTTGATGTTGGTATCCCCTTTTAAAAACCATAGCAATTCATAGATAATGGATTTAATATGGAGTTTTTTGGTAGTAAGCAGTGGAAAGCCCTCCCTGAGATCAAACCTCATTTGATAGCCAAATAATGATCGTGTGCCGGTACCCGTACGATCCGTTTTATCATTGCCTTCGTGAATAATTTTGGAAAGAAGATCCAGATACGTTTGCATACTGCAAAATTATATAATATTATATACTTTAAAAGTTCAAATACAATAATTTATCAATTAAGAATAAGTATATAAATGGGTTGGTATCATTTATCCAAAATATGAACTAACTTTTCACCGGAAACGAGCTTATGTCAATGCATAAAGAAATAAAAAGAGTGACCACTCAGGTATTATTGGAAATGAAAACCAATAAACAAAAAATAGCAATGATCACGGGTTACGACTATTCAATGGCCAAAATCTTTGATGCTGCGGGAATCGATATTATTTTAGTAGGTGATTCTGCTTCCAATGTAATGGCAGGTCATGAAACTACTCTGCCCATCACATTGGATCAGATGATTTATCATGCTTCCGCTGTAATCCGTGCTGTTAAAAAAGCATTTGTTGTAGTGGACTTACCATTTGGTACTTACCAGGGTAATTCCAAACTCGCTTTGGAAAGTGCCATACGTATAATGAAAGAATCAGGAGGGCATGGAGTGAAGCTGGAAGGTGGCGAAGAAATAGAAGATAGTGTCAAGCGGATTCTTACTGCAGGTATACCGGTTATGGGGCACCTGGGTCTTACACCACAATCGATTTACAAATTCGGAACATACACCGTGAGAGCGAAAGAAGAAGCGGAAGCTGAAAAACTAAAAAAAGATGCGAAATTATTGGATTCAATAGGCTGCTTTGGCCTGGTTTTAGAGAAAATACCAGCTATCCTGGCGAAAGAAGTGACTGAATCAATTGATATACCTACCATCGGGATAGGAGCAGGCATGTATACTGATGGCCAGGTACTGGTATCACACGATATGCTGGGAATAAATAAAGGATTTTCACCCAGGTTTTTAAGGCGGTATGCCGATTTATATCAAGTAGTACTGGAAGCTACTCAGCATTATATAGCTGATGTTAAGTCTTCTTCTTTTCCAAATGAAAATGAGCAATATTAAGTATGAAAAAGATCATTATCATCATACTTATAGCTTTATTTATAACCGGGGGAGGAATATTTTATTATTTCTATGATCAGATATATGAACCTGTCATCAGTAAAACTCTTGAAAACAAGGAACTAAAAATTAAATCCGGCTCTACATTAGAGGATGTCATTTTTTTACTCAAACAAAATAAGCAATTGGTAAAAGAAAAGGGATTCAGGTGGCTTGCCTCCAGGATGAACTACACCAATAAAACTATAAAGCCAGGAAGATATACACTGAAGCCGGATATGAAAAATATTGATTTGGTAAGATTACTGAGAAGTGGCAATCAAACCCCGGTGAAAGTAATCATCTATGAAGGAAGGACACCCGATGAAATCATCCGCAAAGCTGAAGATGATATTGAACCTGGAACGGAAGAATTATTAGATACCTTGTATAGTGATTTTTTTTTAAATGAAATTGGAAAGACAAAGGATAATGCAATGACCATATTTATTCCCAATACCTACGAGGTTTATTGGAATATCAGCGCCAGAAGTTTTTTACTTAAAATGAAACAGGAAGCAGATAAGTTTTGGGAAAAAGAAAACAGAAAAGGGAGAGCAAAGAGTAAAGGACTCACACCGGATGAAGTGTATGCTATAGCCAGTATTGTCGAAAAAGAAACCAATCATTCTACAGAGAGACCAATCGTAGCTGGTGTATATTTAAATCGTTTAAAAAAAGGAATGCGACTAGAGGCCGATCCCACTGTGGTATTTGCTAAAAAAGCATTTAAACTACAACGGGTAAAATACGCTGACCTTTCATTTCAATCGCCCTATAATACTTATTTAAATGATGGGCTACCTCCTGGCCCGATTTCAATTGCATCTATTGAAAGTATTGAGGCTGTACTGAATGCTCCGGATCATGACTATATCTTTTTTTGCGCTAAACCAGGATATACCGGGCAACATAATTTTGCTGCTACTTTATCCCAGCATAATGCCAATGCCAGAAAATTTCACGAATGGATGAATGAACAAGAAATAAAATAATTATTTATCCAACAAGCTTATTTGAAATTGGGGTCTTTTAATTTGATGGCTGGTGTTTCGGTACCCTTATTATTGTCCTGATCAAACCTTGCAAGCCGGGCGTATTTTTCAATAGCAGCTTGTATTTTTTCAATTCTATTTTCAGGATCAGGATGAGTACTTTGAAACTCAGGAGCACGATTTGGGCCACCCGCTGCTTTTAATATTTTCATTACCTCAATCATATGATTTGGATCATAACCGGCTTCATACATAAAACGAACACCCAAATCATCGGATTCGAGTTCTTGTTCACGACCATATTTGAGACCTATCATACCCGCAATCATTTGTATACCCTGCGCTGAGTTATAATCCCCTGCGGCGATCACCGCTGCACCGGTCACTCCTTGAATGAGTTCATCTTTTGCCATTCTTTCGGATCCATGGCGGGCTATGACATGACCTATTTCATGCCCCCAAATTCCCGCTAATTGATCTTCATTTTGTAATTTAGAAAACAATGCCAGCGTAATGAATATCTGACCACCAGGTAAAGCAAAAGCGTTTACCACATTAGGATCTGCTAACAAATGAAAATCAAATTCATACCCTGACTTTGAGACAACCGAACGATCCACAATCTTATGTCCTACTTGTTTTACGTAATCTTGTGCTCTTTGATCAGGATACAAACCACCGTATTGCTGGGCCATATGTGGGGCAGATTGCATTCCCAAAGCCATTTCCTGTTCTTTGGTGATAGACCCAACATGTTGCTTTTCACCGGTAATCTCGTTGATCTGAGACTGCGAATAATATTTACATACTGCAAAACCGGCAAATAAAGCAGCAATCAATAAACCTCCCCAACGAAAATTAGACCCGCCGCCGAAACCTCTTCCCCGATTTCCAAATGTTTGTTCATCTGTTCTATAATAAGACATATTACCTCAGTTTTTAACTATAAATAAAATTATTGATAATTTAAAAATTTTCATAATTACTTGATGCATCAAGAATTTTTTCTAAACTAGTTTATTGTAAAATTCATTCGACACTTACCTTCCCCCCAGCAATTCTGGCATTTATGGCAGCATCATACATATCTTCACACGTTATGGCCGGCAAATTATAATTACCGCTATAGGTTGCTCTCAGAGTAATCAGTAACGTTTTTGATTGCCCCGGATTCAATTTAAAAAAAGTAAAAATCCTATCATCCCGGATATCCTGGTAAATGTAGTTGGCAGGAGATTCATTATTGTTCATCCTTTCATTTAGTATTTCCCACCCTGCTGGAATAATGTGTGATAGGGCAAGGTTTCCAAACTCTTTTGAGGGGATACCCAGATGAGTAACTGAAATACTTGCATTTACTCTTTCACCTCTTTTGAGGGTAGAGGGATCTACCTCGACCCCATTTTCCGTCATATATTTTACGGTCAGTTTTATTCCATTACCTTCGTCGCCTTTTGTATCTGTCATGGGTTGCCCTTTTACCGTAGATTGTACAAAAATTGGTTTAGCAGAAGTATTTTCAATGGTAATATCTTTTGTTTTTTTCGAAGCCAATTGCGGATCAATAAAAAACGAGCTTAATTTGGATGTGATGCTTTGTTTATTTCCTCCATCCAAATGATATTTAAAACTCCAAGTTGATCCGTCAGCAGCATTTCCTTTATATCTGGATAAGGATTGTAAAGCATAGGCGAGCCCCTGAGTATTCCATTGCCTTCCGCTATTTAATTGTTTAGATAGTTGAATGGCTGCTGAAGCAGCGTTTGATTTATCACCTATTGCCATATACGTTTCTACTACCATAGCCTGATCCCTTAAAGGGCTACCGTATGAATAACCAGATTCCACATATTCTGATAGATCTGGCACCTTATTGATAAGGGATTTTGCCGTTTCAATCTGCCCTGCTATGGCATACGTTGTTGCCAATCTCCATTTCGCGTTATTACCCAGGTCCGTGTACTCTTTTAGCCTGTTCATCGCACCTATATCGGCACTGCCGGCTAAGGCAAGAGAGTATAATCTATATGCCTGATCAAGACCATGATTTGGTTTGTAGAATACTCTTTGATTCGGATTATAGGTGTTGGCGGTTCGTTTTTGAAATCCTTTCCATTTATTCAATAGTTGTTCGGGTATCGCATACCCTTTTTTTTGTGCCTCGATTAAAAAATGACCAATATAGCTGGTAACCCAAAGGTCTGCTGTTGCAACACCAGGCCACATAGAAAATGAACCATCGGGTAAGTTAAATTTCGAAATCTTAGCTATCGCTTCTTCAATATTAATTTTTGCTCTTTGACTTTGTGTGGCATCCATGGTCACCATATTTTCAAGGTATAATTGAGGAAAGGCGGCACTAATAGTTTGTTCTGCACAACCATATGGATATTGAATCAAATCATCCAGGTATTTATTCATGTTTACTGGTTCGAAAGTAGAAACTTCAATCATTCCTGTCAAATTGATAGCGGATGGGGGACCAGCAAGAGAAATTTTTTGGGCAACACCTGGTTCAATTACTATAGTTTTTATTTCTGATGCAAATGGGTTTGGGTTGCGGGTTTCCAGTTCTACTTCATTTCGTACTGTTTCATTTCCGGCTTTAGCTTCAACTATTATATTTGATTTTCCTGGTTTCATTGGAGCATCCAATGAAAAATAGACCATTTGCTCACCTTCTTTATCCACAACATGTGACTGACTCGAAGAAGCAAATTGAATCTGGTTATTCTTATCTTTTGCGGTAATACTTACATTTTTGATGGAAGGATCTGAAATAAAAATATTGACCGGCATGGTTACTTTTTCTCCAATTGAGATTACCCTGGGTAAAGTGGGTAATACCATCACTGCACTTTTCACTGCGATCGTTTTTTCTGCATTTCCGTATGCATTTTCTCCCCCTGCTATCGCCATTACCCGCACTGATCCTACATAATTTTTTATTTGGATTTCGTGTTTCTTCTTTTCCCCTTTTTTTAATTCAAATGGTCCAAGGTGAATAACAGGAGATTTGAAACGATTAGCTGCAGTAGATTTTTCATTGAGTAATCCTTCATCTCCACCAATGCTGAGCACACTTTCAAGTTTGCCACCAAATGCACCCATTACCTGATCATACAAATCCCAGGTACGCACACCCAATGCTTCTTTTGAAAAAAAATGGGCATAGGGGTCTGGTGTTTTAAAATTGGTAAGATCCAACAATCCATCATCTACTATATTTAATATGTACGACATTGGCCTTCCTGAAGATTCTGATATTTCAATGGTTTCAAGTTTTTCGGGTTTAAAAGCACTGGCCGTATTTATTTTAGGTTCGAGTTTGGATTCCCCATTTTCTATATAAATCGGCATTACACCATACATACGCAAAGGCATATCACTATTGTTATTACCATGAGGTTGCATCAAACTCACATGAGCATAGACCGCCGGCGCCATCTGGGGTGAGGCTTGGATCGTATAGACAAATGGAGTTTTATCTACCTTGACCCAATGAGATTCCAATACTCTTGATCCATTTTCAAATGTGATTAGCATTTTTGACAAAGCAGGCGCAGGAATATTCAACTTTATCGTTTCATTTGATTTGTATTTTTCTTTGTCAGATTGGATTTTCAATAGCGTGGCCATATCAAACTGACCTGCACCATCATCACCCTCAGGCCACCCGGCATAAGCAAAATCACCTGCACAATGACCCGACTCCGTATCACACACACGTATCAGGTATCTGCCCCAATTATTTATTTTCACTTTCCATTCAGCGAGGCCATTAGTATTGGTAATTAGTGTAGCCTTGTGCAATGCACGTTTATGATCTGTGGTATTAAAATCTGCATAGGCATTCTCCCTTTGTTCCCACCACCATCTCCATTCTAATTCATATAAACCTATTGTAAGTTTTCTGCCGGGTACTGATTTACCTTTTGCATCAATGGATGCAAATTGAATTGTGGAGGATTTATTAATATTTAAGGTTTTATAACCCCACTTATCATCCGGCAACCTGATCCCAACATAATTTTTATAAGGATGATAAAGAGAGGTATTGGAGTAAGTACTGAAATCGCCTGATGGTTCTGACACCTCTACATTAAATCGAACTCGCATTTTGCCGGATGGCTTAAAATCTTTGGCAATTCTCATGGGCACAGAGGTCTCACCGGTTTCATCGAGGGCTCCTTCGAATAAAGTAGTTTCAGGTGGTTCATTACCATTGCGAGCCGGATCCTGAAACGCAAAATCTTTAAATGATACCCAACCTGAATAATCGGCATTCCATTTACTGGTAACTTTGGCTGAAAGGCCTGAAGCCATAAGACCAGTTAACCAATTTGATTTTAGAGAAATATTGGATTGATTTGGAAATATTTCATCACCGGCATCGAACTGTATTTTAAGCCTATTCGGCTTTACGGCTTCAATCATGAGTGACTTGCTGAATGTAGCTCCTCCGGCTGAGATGGTTGCTCTCCACGATCCTGTAAGATCGTCAGGAGATGTCTTGAATGAAAAGGAATAGATGGCACCAGTAGGTTTATTTGAAATCCGGTGTACCATCAGCTTGCCCTGGGGATCAAAAACCTTTAATTGAACAGGATGGCCAGCAGGTAATTTAGCATTCAATTCATTTAGTATAAAATTTAAGTGAATACTATCTCCTGGTCGCCAAACACCTCGCTCAGCGAATAGATAACCTTTCATTCCTTTTTGAACTTCCTGGCCATCTATATCAAATGCTGACATATTGAGGTTTCCTCCATCTGCCAGTCGCAAATATCCTTTTTGACCGTTATATGAAATAATCAAAGCATAGGGTACCTGGCTTACTGATTGCTGAGCTATACCTTCATCATTACTGGTAAGACGGGCTATTTTTTCCAATTGAAAATTATACACTTCTATTACTGCTCCTGCAATGGGTTCGGCAGATCTTAAATCCGATACTGCCGTAAACAAATCTTTATCTGATACTTTGGCTATAATACCAATATTCGACACCAGTACATTTCTGGCAATAAAATGATCGTAATTATAATAGGCTGGTTTACAGGGATCGTCGCGATCTTCGTAGTCATATCCCGGGTAATACCCACCTATACCATAATAATTATCTTCATAAAAACTCGATTGCTCTTCATCAGCAGCTGGCAGTTCTATACTTTGGGCACAATCCATAAATGTATAGGAAGGTTTAAATCCAATTCGTATTTGATATATTGCATTGGGCTCGGTTTTAATCAATGTACCCAAATCCAAAGCGTAGTGAGCCCAATTATTAATGCTCATGTTGGAACCTTCATTATTAAGTTCTATCTTTTTTTGACTGATGACCCTCCCTACCCTATACAATTCATTCCAGTCATTCAGTTCATTCGTTTGCAGAAACTGCAATATATTATGATCAAAAATTTTAAAGATTTCCACATCTACCGCTTTCAAGCCAATGGCTTCAAACGGAAGCATAGTTTCATTTGTCTGAGGTATTATATTTCCTTTTCCTACAAATCGAATCATAGGATTGGTACCAGATACAGAAACATCCCAAGTGGCAGGCTCAGTTAATCTTTTGTTCTGTGCAGAACTAATTCCGGCTGCAAATTCGATTTTTACTTCACCAGATAAGTTTGAGTTAAAATATGAATACACTTTGTTTCCGTCAATTACGTTGCGTAAAGCATCCTCTTTGCCTTTTATATAAATCAGTCCTTCCAGGTTCTGGTTTGATTTCAAATTTTCAGTAAATGAAGTAACTATCCTTTTTTCAGGATCATTTTCTGTCACTACATCCAGTATAGTGAATATTCCTGCTGGAGGTAAATTGATAATATGAGAACCGGATTTGTTGATGTTCGCAGGAGATCCATCCCAATTTAATTCTATCTTGGTAATGGTTTTGGGAATTTTTTTAACTGTAAAATAGCTGGTCAGATTTTCTGGTTGATGTTGCCATTCCACAGGCCATTCATAATTATCGTTTTTTGAGAAGATTAACTTTTCGATTAAAGCTTGGTCTAAAAAATCTGAAGTCTGTACCTTCCCTACCAGATTATAGGAATCATTTTCACCCAATTCAATTTGAGGTCTTTCGACCACAAAACTCATCTCTCGGGTTTGAATGGTATAATTAAATGTTTGCATACCGGAAGTCAAGGTCGGAGAAATAGATTTTAGATCAACTTTGACCTGGTAGGAGGCGCCGGGTTTTAGTTTTCCGGTTGGTTTAAATACCAGTGTATTTTTAGATTCCCAATAGTTAGTTCCGGCAACTTCCGGAGAAATCGATACCAGCTTATTTTCAATTAGTTTGCCTACCTGATCATCATCTACCATGTCCATGCTAAACACATATTTTAGCAAAGAATTAGAGTTGACAATACCTCGGGTATACGAACTAAACACTTTACTTTCCAAGTCAGGGTCTGCCAGGGTTACATTCGATTTCTTACAAGAGGCCATAAAAAGGAAGGCTGTGACACACACAAAAAAACCAAGTTTTTTATACATAGGTATTTGAAAATTAATGATGTAAAACTAATGAGAAATTCAGTGGGTTTTGATTAAAAATTGCACGCCACGGATGGATATTGAACTCGAGTACCTTGCGCCAAATAATGAAGGAATGGAGTTTAAAACCGAATTCTTTTTTTTTAAAAGGCTTGTGGGCCAACGTATTTCCGGAGGGATTCGGTGAATTATTCAACCTTAATTACAAAACCTAGTTTTCCCACCAATCTAGTATGAAATCTTAATTCTTTTTTAACTTTTTGAAAATGACAATCATATTTAAATTTGACCATAAATATTTGAATTTGGTATTATCTTTGCCGACGATAATTATCTCGATGAAAATAAGATTAAATATTTCAGCCACTGTGCCAGCTCCTTTTGCAGCCTGTTGTTGTTGCTGTTGTTGTAGCGATTTTTAATCTGCAGCCGTCTTATTTTTATTCCAAAAACAAATTTAATTTATAATATAAGCCGGAT
>CAYNIG010000200.1:0-9267 GCA_964396995.1 uncultured Saprospiraceae bacterium
GTATGAATCACTAGTACTTGGCCTGTAAAAATTCTATTTGAGATGCAATGCTGCTAGGAGTCAATGGATAAAATAACTTAATCACTTCATTCATAGCCGCATTGGCCACTAAACCCCAATGATAAGATTTCTCTGATTCCGGTTGCGGCAAATCGGTGAGTCCATTTAATTTACCTGCCAGGCTTTCATACTCCGGCATTCCATGTACTAGTGATTCATACAATGTTACACCCGCATAGCCAAATGCTCTGCTGGCAACCGGAGGGCTGAATCCGGGATGTACTTTGGTAATTTCCCTCAACAATTCCATATACTCGATAGCCAAATCGGCTTTATAAGTATTTGTTTTTTTTGAATTAGCAAACTCATCTTTCTGACACTGGGAAAAGAAAACCAGTAAACTGATGATCAGGGAGAATTTTAATACTTTCATAAACAAAGTTTTTTCAAATATAAGAAATAACTCTAGGCATATCAAGTTTTTATAAAATTTTAACAATCATACATTTACATATTACATATATATTTAATTAAATAAATAGTTCTAAATTATTCTCTTTCACCCAAAATGGGTGACAAAGGGCCCAAAAATTAATAGAACTTTGTATATAGCTAAACCCAAATTTGTATTTTGAAAAGAACTGCATTCCTCTTGTTTTTTTTCAGCATTACACGGTTGACGGCGCAGAGGTACGATATCGTCAATTTTAGTATAGAACATGGTTTGGTTCAATCTCAATTAAATAATCTGGCAATAGATAAAAACGGTTTTTTATGGGCCAGTACACTTGGGGGGGTAAGCAGGTTTGATGGCAAAGAATTTAAAAATTTTAATTACAGCAATGGTTTGAGCCATTCCATAGCTGAGAATGTTTTTGTGGATTTCAGCAATACCGTTTGGATGTCCACCTCTAGAAACATTCAGTTATGGGATGGAAAAGCTTTTAAAAATGTAATACGGGATAGCATCGGTAAACCTTGGACCGCTCATTACATAAACCAAACCAAAAACGGAGATATTTATGTCCTGGGGAAAAACTTAAGGCTATATAAATACGATCGAAGTAAAAATGAACTGAAACAAATAAGCAACACTTCGGATTTGGTCACCTGTTTTAATGCAGACCAAAATAAATTACTCGTTGCCCTATTTAAAAAAGGAATCTTTGAATACGACAATGGAAGCTGGCTTCCATATGCACCCTATCAACCAAAAGATAGTTTGCTTCAGCTCAGGCAGTTGGTAAGAGATACAAGTGAAAAATCCTGGATTGGCGTCAACCCTTTAAAACTATACAGAATAAAACAAAATCATTTGGATCCTATCCCCCTTACGGTAGATGCCTATTTTACGGGTATCATGCCCTATCAAAAAAGCGAATATTTTATAGCAACTACCAAAGGAGCAGTCAAATGGAACAGTATTACCAATAAGCTGGAGCTCTTGCGATCAGCCCAGGGTCTCACTGACAATGTAATACATGATATCATCACTGATGAAGAAAAAAATATCTGGTTTGCTTCTGACGGAAATGGCATTTACCGGATGAGACCTCACAGTAACCTGGTGTATGATGTATCCAGCGGGATGAGTGGGAATGTGACCATGTCTATTCTTGAATCAAAAAATGGGGAAATCTATGCCGGAAGTATGGAGCATGGGCTATCCCTGATAAAGCCGGGCGGGGTTGTTAAAACACTGACCAATCTTGGCATTATGGGAAGTTCAGTAAAAATAATCAGTGCAGCAGAATCGTGTGACGGGAGTATGTGGATAGGTACGATAGGATCAGGACTGTGGAATCTTTCACTGAAAAATAACAGGTACAATTCAGTTCAGGTTAAGGGTACACCACCCAATATCACCTCGTTGTACGAACATACTGATTCAACATTATGGATTTCTACTCCCTGGGGATTGTATAGATATAAAGACAAATCCATACAAAGAATAAAAGGAATTACCAATAGTTGTTTTACTGTTTCACCGTATGTAAAGGATTCTCTTCTGGTTGGCACCGGAGCAGGGATACGTGTGATTCACGCTAAAGCCGATTCCGCCCGAACATTTGTATTGGAGGAACTAAATAAATTTCTGATAGGCTCCATAAAGGATTATAAAGATTACCTGGCGATCGGCACATCAGAAAACGGGATTTACCTGTGGAACAGATTGTACACCAATTCTAAATTGGTAAATTGTAATGAATCTTCCGGATTGTCATCCAATATGATTTTTAGTTTACTCCATGATGGAGATGCTTTGTACGCGGGCACTGTAAATGGCCTGAACAAGATTACCTATTACCCTGCTCATGATTCATTTGCTGTACGGCATTTAAAGACAAGTCAAAAGCTGGGGCCCGAATGCAATCAAAATGCCATTCTTAAAGACAAGGTGGGCAATATATGGTTAGGCACTACCAAAGGACTCTATGTATACCAATCTACCCATACCAATTATACCACCCCTCCATCTGTTTTTTTAAAGTCAGTAGATGTATTTTCAGCCCCATTGGATAGCCAGCAGGTAATGATGAGCATTGATAGCGCGGCAACCGTGCCGGTATTGGAACTTAAAGCAACTCAAAATCATATCAGCTTCCATCTTCAAGGTTTGCACCTTTCGGCTGCAGATGATATTTTATACCAATACTACCTCTCCGGAACAAGCGAGGAATTTTCGGAGCCCCAACCCCAGTCTACTGTAATCTATCCAAATTTATCCCCAGGTCACTATATATTCAAAGCCAGAGCCATTCTGGGATCAGCACCTTATTTACAATCAAAAATACTGTCCTATTCTTTTAATATAGAAAGTCCATTTTACCAGAAGACCTGGTTTAGGTTCAGCATGATGCTCACCTTATTATTATTAGGAGCTTTTATCCAGAAGTATAGAATGTATCTGAAAACATCCAGACTAAAACTGGTAGAAGAGGTACGGAAACAAGAACAAATAAAAATACAACAGCGGACTTCTGAGGATTTGCACGATGATCTGGGAAATAAAATTACCCGATTGTCTTTGCTTACCGATATCCTCGAAACGAAAGTAAATCCTACTGCTGATCAACAAAAATTAATCTCTCAAATCAAGGAAAATATCCAGGGTTTGTATATTGGTACAAAAGACATTATATGGGCATTGGCTCCGGCAAAGCATACCTTACATGACACAATAGAACGTATTCACCATTTTGGCCTTGAATTATTTCAGGACTCGGAGATCAAATTTAACATGCAGGTATCGGATGAATCTTTTAAGAATCTCAAACCTCCATTTGAATTCAGCCGGAATCTGATCATGATTTGCAAGGAAGCCATGCATAATATACTCAAACATGCGGAAGCACATTCGGTCTGTTTAAAATTTAATAAAATCCAATTCCAACAGGAAGAAAGGTTAGTAATGGAAATAAAAGATGACGGCAAAGGGTTTTCTCCTGAAAAGATCAAAAAAGGAAATGGACTGGAAAACATGCATAAAAGAGCAGTCAGAATACAAGGTGTGCTCGAAATACATGGAAATGAACAGGAAGGTACTGTGATACGCTTTTGGGTCAAAATCCCCCAATCTGAGGGATAATGATTAAAAAATAAAACGACAATTTTGATTATCAAAAAACCATTTGCTGCATGGATATACGAGTAATATTAATAGAGGATGATAAGACCATCAGGGAAGGATACAGTTATCTGATCGACAGGGCAGATGGTTTGAAAATGGTCAATAGCTACGCTTCTTTTGAAGATGCTGAACCCTACCTGATATCTGATTTCCCCGATGTCATACTGCTTGATATAGAATTACCCGGTCTGAATGGCCTCGAGTCTATAGGAAGGATAAAGAAAAAATACCCATCAGGTCATATAATCATACTTACGGTATATGACAATGAAGAAAATATCTTCAAAGCATTGAGTGCCGGAGCTTCCGGATACCTGACAAAAAATTCACCATCCTCTAAAATACTGGAATCTGTAAAAGAAGTAATGACCGGTGGTGGTCCACTGAGTGCAGGTATAGCTAAAATGGTAATTCATTCTTTTCGAAAGAAGTCTGATTCACCGTTAACGAAAAGGGAAACTCAAATACTGGAGTGCATAGCTGAAGGCAAAAGCCGCACTTCGATAGCCACTGAATTATTTATTGATAAAGAAACCGTAAAAACCCATATTAAAAACATTTACAGTAAGCTTGATGTAAACTCGAAAGAAGGAGCCATTCGTATTGCCAGGCAGGATAAATTAATATAACCCAGATTAGAACCAACCTGAATTAAAACTTTTCATAAATGGCCACGGTATCCCGGCCAGTATGAGTAATAAAGCAATAAGATAATACCAGAAAATAGTTTTAAAAGAATTTGATTTTTTACCCTTTACATACCCTACGGTGATCAGTATGACGGCTATCAACATCATCATCGGATGCTCCGCTGCATAAAACCTCATCACACGATCCTTCATGAGCTCACCCGAAAAAATGATTCTGGGAGTGATGAAATAAACTATCAACCCTACTAAAACCTGGATATGGGTAAAATTAAAAGCCAGAAAGGAAGGTTTTCGACTATCCTTATCAAGGGTGACCTTGTTTTTCCATTTAGTATATGCATCAAATATAGCCCATATTAACATGGCCAATACTACCCACCTTAAACCTGAATGAAAATGTTTTATTACAGAATACATATACTTACCATTTGAACTACAAAATTAGAAAACTAATTCAAGAATGATGCATTTATCATGGCTTAGTTGTAAACTGATCCATAGCATATTCGGCCAAAGCCGTGATGGTAAGACTGGGATTCACTCCAATATTAGCCGGAATGATGCTCCCATCCAGAATATACATATTCGGGTACCCATGAACTTCGAATCGATCATTAACCACTCCCGTTTCTATTGTCTCTCCCATAGGACAACCACCTAAAATGTGAGCCGTAGTCGCCATATTGAGAAAGGATTCGGTAGAGGCATTGACTGCCACACCCTTGACTTTCTCAGCAAGTTTCATCATGGCCTGATGCCCGGCCGGTATAAAAACAGGTATTGGCGCATCATCGTCTCCATTTTTTAATATCATTTTTTTACCAGACCATTTCATAGTCAATGCATTTTTAAGAGTCTGCATTACCAAAACCACTACACCATATTGGGCATTTTGGCCATAAATGATCCATTTTATGGTGTTTAACGGGTGAGTTATGGTATTCATTAAAACTGCGCCCATTCTAATCCATTTGTTTTTTCCCGGAGCAGCTATAAATGCAAACCGGAATAATGATCCTGATCCATTTGGGAATTTGCATAATTCAACCTGGGTATTTTCATCAGCTTGAATAATTGAACTGATGGCCACCCCATTATTTAGCTTTTGATCAGCCCCTATTACTCCGCTTATAGATTCACTATTACTCATCACGTGGTGACCCAGTTTTTCGGATAAGCCCGGCAAAGTCTTGAATTTATATTTTTGTTTGAATAACAAATCTAAAGTGCCCAGTACTCCACCACTAATAACCAATCCTTGAGAGTGAAATTCAATATAGCGCGATCTGTTTCTGATACCCTGAGCTACAATTTTGTAACCTGTATTTACAAATTCAATTTTTATCACTTCGGTCTCAGGTAGTATCGCAGCACCATATTTTTCCGCAAACCACAAGTAATTTTTATCCAGCGTATTTTTCGCATTATGCCTGCAACCTACCATACATCCGGCACATTCAATGCAGGGTGACCGCATTGGGCCATTTCCTCCAAAATATGGATCTTTTGGATGGATATCATCACTGTAATAAACACCTACATTTACGGCATTAAATGAATCAGATGTACCTAAATCATCGGCTACGGATTTCAACAGTAAATCATCTGCATATGTATTTTTCGCCCTGGTGACACCCAGCATATACTTAGCTTTAGTAAAATAGGGTTTCAGGATAGATTTCCATTCTTTTCCTTTTACCGGAATGTTTTCATAAAATGGGTCAGAGGGCTCCATTAAGGTATTGGCATATACCAGGCTGCCACCCCCTACCCCAACACCGGACAGGACAAACAATCGTTTGAAGAAGGTAAGTTTTAAAATCCCAAACCATTTTAATGCCGGAAGCCATAAGTATTTTTTCAAATTCCAATTTGTCCGGGGAAAATCATCGGGGTTATATCTTTTCCCTTTCTCTATTACCAATACTTTGTATCCTTTTTCTGAAAGTCTCATAGCAGAAACTGAACCTCCAAATCCGGAACCAACAATCAGGTAATCATACCTCTCAGATGCCATATGTATTAAATCAAAGAATGAAAATACAATCTATCCGGCACACCCAATCATCTTCCTTTCCAATCAAAAGGAAATCGAATTAAATATAAGAAACTGATATAGCCTATAAAAAAGGGAAAGAGGAGAGCAGATGCCGGATAATACAGCCAGTTAATCCTCGTTTTAAAATCACGGCTCAGCCATTTTAAATAAATAAAATCAACCAGTACCTTAATAAACCAAAACAGGAAGAAAAAAACATTTAATAAAGGTAAAATGATCAGGGATATATTAAATAGGAGTACAAAAAGGAGTACACCTTTTAACATCTGACTCTGCAAGGCGTGGTTTTTTGATGCCCACCTAAGACGCTGCCGGATAAGAAATTGGACCGTTTTTTCGGGACGCGTGTACACCAAACCATCAGTATCTTTATTAAAATCAATAGGTAAGTTTTGTTTATTCGCTTCCTCGATGAGAAACATATCATCACCCGATGAAAACCTGGTATGGGCGGGGTTTGATATTTGATCATACAGCCTCCTTGGATACGCCATATTAGCACCATTTGCCATATTCCAGAATGTAGATTTTATTCCCGCATTGGTCATCCCCATCATAGCTATCAGATCAAACAATTGAAAATGCTCAAGCCAGCCATTTGGATTTTTTATTGAAACCATGCCGGTCAGAAACCCGATTCCGGTTTGTAATTTATTATGAACTGAAATAAACCAATGAGGTGAAAAAGTCACATCGGCATCCAATTGAAGTACAGTATCGTATTTTGCGATAGAGATACCTTTGCTAATAGCTGCTTTCTTACCAAATCCATCAGATTGAACTATCCAATAATTTGATTTTTGACTTAATTTAATAACATCAGACCCTCCATCGTCTGAATGATCGTCGATAAAAATAATTTCCAAAACCGCATTACCGGTTTCCAGGGCATCCAGGCTACTCAGCAGTCCGGGCAAATTTTCTTTTTCATTTCTGAACGGAATTAATATACTGCAGGGTTTTACAGTGTTATCATCCAGTGCCTTTATTTTATTGCTGTGCAGCCAGTGATATATAGCAAAAGAAATGATTAAAATATACCCAATACATCCTATCCAGGCTATCCAAAAAAGGAATACCACTCCGGATACGATCAAGATTTATTTTGCTTTAAACATCTCATCATAACCGGATTTAGGAGTAGAAGACAACTCCCTGAACTCAGTTGGGACGCCTTCGCGTTTTTGTCTTTCCTGTTCCATAAAACTATCTGCTTTTTTATTCATTATCGCCAATCCCAATAACAGGGCAGATACAATAGGAAATGCAAAAAAAGTGAGCAATACGGCAATTACACCCATTATCGTATTCTTTTGAAGCAAAGTAATGAGAAGTTTACCATAACTCAATACTACCTTATAATTTATTACCAGCGCAGCAATAAACATGACTGGGGCAGCAAAGCTTAATATGGTAAAAATGCCTTTAAATACAAAAATAGCCGCCCAAACTAAGGCTACCATGATTACCAGGCCGATGATGGTCTCTGTCAAGCTGTATTTACGATTTTCCATGATTGTTATTTTTTATCTAAAACAAATTTTACTATCCATTCAGTTCTTACCTGTTCCTAATATCGACCAAATACACAAATTCCCTCATAAAAAACAGAATTCTCAGGCCAGTACTGCTTTGGCAAATTGGTAATCGTATAATTTTCTGTAAAGGCCATGAGGTCTGTTTAATAGATCTTCGTGTGACCCAATTTCCTTTACCTCACCGTGATCCATGGCCATTACCTGGTCGGCATGCCGTATGGTGCTCAGCCTGTGGGCAATAATGATTGAAGTCCTTTTTTCGATCAATTTTTCTATTGCATATTGTATTACGGATTCTGTTTCCGGATCGATAGAGGAGGTCGCCTCATCCAGTATCAAAATGTCGGGATCATACACCAAAGCTCTCACAAATGAGATCAGCTGTCGCTGACCCATCGACAGGTTTGACCCTCGTTCAGAAATTATAAAGTCATATCCACCAGGCAGATTTTCAATAAATTCATGAGCTCCTATTTGTTTTGCCGCCAGGATCACCATGTCTTTTGAAATAGCCTCATTTCTGAAGGTGATATTTTCAGTCACAGTGCCACCAAACAGGAACACATCCTGTAACACCACTCCAATCCTCGATCTCAACATGGTCAGATCATACTCTTTAATGTCATGACCATCTATTTTAATCTGTCCACTCTGAATATCGTATAATCTATCAATCAAACTAATGATGGTAGTCTTACCTGATCCGGTACTTCCAACAATAGCCAGGGTAGTATAGGCTGGCACTTTAAAACTGACTCCTTTTATCACTTCCTGATTATCCAGGTAGCTAAAGCGTACATCGTTAAATTCAATATCTCCATTCAATTCCTGCACCATGCGCTTCCCTTCGTTTTTGACATTATTTTGTTGATCCAAAATGGAAAAAACACGCTCAGCTGCGATCAAACCCATTTGAAGGGTGTTAAATTTATCTGCTAAAAACCGAATGGGTCTAAACAACATAGACAGGTAAATAGGAAAAGCTACCAGAGCTCCCAATGTCACCTCATTTTTAATTACACCACCAGAGCCATACCATACCATCAGGGCCAGGGAAGTAGCCGAGATTAGCTCTACTACGGGAAAGAATACTGCATAATAAAATATGCCGTCAATATTGGCTTTGGTATAGTCCTTATTGATTTTATCGAATTTGGCCCGTTCCTTATCTTCTGCATTGAATATTTGTATGATGCGCATGCCTGATATCCGTTCCTGTAAAAAAGAATTCATTTTTGCAATATGCCCTCGCACTTGCTGAAAAGACACGCGAACATTCTCTTTGAATAAATAGCTGGCATAAATAAGGAAAGGCAATGTGGTAATACAGACCAGGGTGAGTTTCCAGCTTACTACGAACATGATAATTAAAACCGCTATCAACCCTAA
>CAYNIG010000201.1:0-9225 GCA_964396995.1 uncultured Saprospiraceae bacterium
AGTCGACTTAAATAGGTTCCAGTCCCGGTCCCGCCCGTTTTTTAAGTATAATGTATTTTCTATTAAACCAGGCTCTGTCCTATAATTAAATTTTTCCCTTCTCGAATACGATTCAATCGAAAATGAATCCAAAGTTTTAGCCGAATAATTACCTCCAGCGTCATCCAGGTAAGGGTATCTGAGTCCCGCAAATCGAAAGTTAAGAAATGCCAAACTTATTATTTTATCTGAGAGGTACCAGTACATTTTCCTCAATTGGGAGATGCTATCCGATTGGTATGGATGCCGGATATCAAATAAATCATTGCCCACATAAAATTGATATATGAAAACATCTGGTTTGTATTTTTTAATTCTGCCCGGGAGGTATAAGGCATGTTGACGAATACCTGTTCCTGGTACCCCTATATTGATGATGTCAAATTGAGGCAAACTATCTCTTAGTACGGACACATAGGAGGTGGGATCAGCTGTAAATGAATCTCCACAAATTAAAATGGTTTTGTTCTTTTTTTGTTGGATAGAAGGATTGAGGTTTTTCAATTCAGCTTTATAAAAATCAAAAAGCTGGTACCGATAGGAAAATTCCAGAACCAATATAAAAATCAGCAGAGAAAATACCGAAATGGTCAGTAGTTTGCTTACCCGGTGCATCATATTTTTATCTATCTCTTAAGTATAAATTCTATCCTTCAGAATACGCCTTCAATTTACGTAATTGATTGGTATTCTTTAGAATCCTGACATTTTACTTTCCAATGCATTGGTAAATGCAAATAAGCCCCGAATAAAAAGGGAGAACAAAAGCCAAATAAATGGCAAACTGAAAATTAAAGCTTGCCCATAACCATCGAGCTTAAATGACATGAAAGCCAAGTAAAAATCTTCCGAGATTGAAACGAATCATTTAAAAATTACCAAAATGAATCTACATCGGCATATTGAAGTTGAAACGTGTCTATTGGAAACTCGGATCGGATATCAGTATATAAAACGGGCCAGGATTCAAAATGATTGTATTTCTTCATCAGGCATATAGCTAGTGAGCTTTCTTCTGTAACTTCAAATAAAACTCCTTCCAGAAGGAGTAATTTACTAATTTTTACCAGTATTGCTGTAGATTCGAGCAAGAAGGCCTCATTCGTATCCTGCACAAAACCCACTTCAAGGAATTTGGCACCAATCCTTATCCAATAAATGACATTACTGATATTAATTATAAAATGATTGGGACTTTGTTTGTGTTCAATGAATCTTTGGTCATGTACCAAATGAAGACTTTCATTTGATTGGGAGAACGCGTCTTTTGTATACGGTACAATTAATTGTTTTAGTAAAAATTTGGTCCACCTTAAATAGTATGAATTATTTCGAAAAATTCTTGCCAATTTAGGAAGTACCATGGATCGATTTTTGATTTCAAATCCAATCATACGTTTAACCAAAATCCAATTTGCTTTATGTAAGGTGGGGTGAGCAGAACGTTGATTGGCAAACACAAAACAGAAAACAAAGCCATTTTTGGCTGCCAGGTCCTTTAATTTGTGTAGCATATCGGCAAACAAGTTTTTCCCTCTCCATGAAGGAATGATCATAGTATCCACAAATTGTGCGGCCCAGGCACTCTCACCTTTATAGGCTACAGGACAAGGAATCAGACCGGTAAAGCCTATGGCTTCTTCGTTATTAAATAGGTAAACGCCCAGATATTTAGTATGAAATCCGGGAAAATGGTACTTTTTTTTTAATTTGTCAAGTGAAATGCTTCTGTTATAACTGGCCTTGAAAAGCGGTATTACAAAGTGAAAATTGGATTCAGTCAATTCAACGTATTGTATTTTACTAACTTCATTCATTTAGAGGCGGAAACTGAATAAATAAATTAATTGCATTGATTTAGTTTTAAGAATTCTCACGGAAGTAAACCAAAGGGAGTAAAATTAAAAAATAAACTCCTGCATTCTCTATAAATATTGTAAAATAATTAACTATAGGTTGACAGCCATACAATCCTGCATTAATATTTACCTGCCGGCTATAGAAATTTATAATCATGTATTGTTTTCATACAGAATAGCGACCTTTAGTCATCCAATACAATACATTCAGGTTTGATATATGTGGATTCGTTACAAACCGGGGTAAACAGAACGGATATGGTGAAAGATCGGCCGGGGAAGCATCGGTAACCAGTTGTTTATGAAATCCTAATTTAAAGGCATCCTCCAGCAAATATGTAGTATAATAACCGAAAGGATATGCTAATTCATTCACCGTTTTTTGAATGCAGTTTTCAAGAAAAAATTTAGATTTTTCCAATTCAAACATCGCATTTTCATGTGGTAAGGTGGCGAGATTAATATGTGTAAGCCCGTGTGATCCGATTGTTATTAAAGGTGATAGGGACAGAGTGCGAATTTCGTCTGAATTCAGCAATTTCCAATATATAGCCAAGTCTTCTCTGGCCCTGATTTTATTTCTACCAGGAATTAAATCGTATAATTTTTGAATATAATTCCAGTTTTTACCAATCAATAATTGCTTTAAGTATAATCCGGAAGACTGAGATTTATAACCTTTTTTACCTGACCAGTAAAACACTTCATTATCTATATTAAATGAATTATGATTTAGGTAACTCCCTAGGTCAAGCAGATCGGGCCAGAGCATATCCAATCCAATAGCTATTGTTGGTGAAATATAAACGGATGCGGGAATGGAATGTTTTTGCAAAATAGGTAACAAATGCGTCAATATACATTGGTAGCCATCATCAAAAGTTAAACAAAAGGCTGGTACAGAAGTTGAATAATTTTGTGAAAATACATTTGAAATAGAAATAAATTGGCCGAATCCTTTCAATAAAGAAATGAATTTATCAAATTTGGCAGCACTGATAAATCTCGAATTTATCCTGGTATTTCCCAATTCATCAATACCATGGAAACAGAGAATGGTACACGGTTTACATTTTATCATAGGTGGGAATACATCATTTCTTACATTAATCAAGTGATATAAAAGTCTATTAAATTGATTGATGCTAAAATTCATTCTTTTATTGAGATAATACTGATTTTCCTTTTCCGTCATGGCTGTAACTGTTTAAATACGGTTCATTTTAATAACAGAATTTATATAAAGAAGATGAAGGATGACTTGATGCAGAAAAATCAATTGCCTGATACCGGTATAAGACCTCCAAAAAAAAAAATACCAGGGAGGTAAGAAAGTTTTTAATAATTATTCCAAGTAGGTATTGCCTCATTTTATTATTTTTCTATGCGGTAAAGATTCCATCCTGCTTTATATTCTTTCAACTTAATTAACTGATGATTTTTTTTAAGGTTCATGACATTGATCATTGGATTTTTATCCTTCCACTGCCTGCTCCATGCATTTTCGTTAATCAGACCCAGTGACCCCGGCATATAGTTGGAAATAATAGTATTATTCAAACTCAGAATTTTTATTTCCGGCCGCCTGTATTTTAAAGCTATATCTATGTCAAAACTATACAGGATAGAATTTGGATCGGTACTAAAAGACTTGATCTCAGTTGCAAGGAGTCTTTCGAGCTTGTTTCTATTAATGGTAGGATATAGAGCTCTTACACATAAAACGAACTGTAAAATCATTATGCCAATCCATATAAATTTACCAATTTGCTTTTTGGATAACTTTTTGTAAATCATGTAAAATCCACTATAGCATAAGATTAACACCATTGGATAAATAGCCAATAAATGCCTTGGTATTTGTGAATAATTTCCTGCAATAAAGAGTGAGACCAAAATATAGCTGACGGCTAGTATAACTTGTTTTATTTGACATTGGTAATGTCGTAAACTTACTGCTATAAACAAAAAACCGGATAAACAAAATCCAGGATGAAAAAAAGGAAATAAGACAAATAGTATATTGGGAAAAAAGTAATTTAACTCACCTTCGGGCGAGGTAAAGCTGGAGTTGAAATAATTTGTAACTTTCCAATTAGTTAAAAATGGATGATTAATAAATCCGCTATGCACATCAGATAAAGATAGAATTAAAACTATGACAGATGCCGGAACAAGCAATACCAGTGTTTGTATGCTTGCGTGGCGATTTTTGCCCCAATGCCAAATCAGGTGTACCACTATTGGGATAAAAACCAACAGATTTACATATCGGGTGAGAATACCGTAAGAAATAAAAGCTGTGGATATCAGCAAATCCTTGAATAAACTCTTATCCAGGTACCTCAAATAATGATAAAATGTGCCCGAAATTAAACAGAAAGACAACATATCAGAAGTATTGATCAGGGAGTTGCGAAATACATAAGGAGCAAAAATGCCCCAGGTGATCAAATAAATAAATGCGGTAATATCAGCTTTGCTATCTTTTATCCATTCTTCAAGTATCCATTTTAGATAGACAAGGGAGATACCTAATGAGATGCTGCTGATAAACTGTAAAATAATTGAAGCAGGGAAGAAACCAAGACTAAGCACGGCAGCCATAAGAGGATATCCGGGGGGCCAAAAAAAGGGCTCTGGTTTAACCCCTGTTTTTAACCAATTCTGCAGCGACCGGGTATATTCAGTATAGGCATAAGAGTCCTGACCTACCATACCATCAAAACCAATCCATCTGATAAGAACACAAATAATCAAAGGAGAAATGAGCAGAACCCATTCGTATTTTGACATTTTAATATTCATCATTGATTTGAACGTTTATTCTTATCACCGCAATTTAATAATAATGTATCTAAAAATACTCTGAGCCATACTGATCCTGCAAAATTCAATTCATTGCCTGCCTTTCAAACCCAGATCAGCAATTTTCCATAAACCAAGTATTTTTTTTAAATCATAGCCTGGACTTAGGTTGGCTGGTCTGTCCTCTAATATATATATCGGGGGAGGAAAATTAAAAGGTGGCCTCTCCAGATTAAGGGGTCTCCAATCTCCGGTCTGAATATCATAGTTTACCATCGGAAATTGGAAGGAAGTAGTCATAAGGTAAGTACAGCCACTTTTTTTGATATTGGCCAAAGCATTATTTATATCGCTGTAACTAAAATGTACCAGACAATCTCTGCAAAAGATCAGATCGCCAGGTGGAATGTCATCCTTAGTAATATCAGCTCTTCTAAATTGTATATTTTTTGATTTAAATTTTTCTGTGTTGTTATCAATTAAATCAGCTACTATATCCAATCCCATATATTGAATAGACTGCAGATCCATATTTTTCATCCAATTAAAATCACCACAGGGTATATCTACCAGGCTGTGAATATTATATACAGAAAATAAATTTGTAAGTTCTGGAATGAGGGACTCAGTATACTTAATGGTGGAGCCGGGCCCGGATACGGTTTCACTATTTTTCCAAAGATTTGATCGGTATATTTCATGGAATATTTCATTCATATCCTTGCCCTCAAATTGAGATTTTCTAAATATATAGCGGTATTTTCCAAGAGTATCTTTTGCATATCGGGGAAGTCGTTGTTTTAGAGACGATTTGAATATATTCCATGGACTTTTTTGCAATGGATTAGGTTTTATTTTAGTTCAAAAATGTATAAATTATTTTTTTGCTCTATAAGTGGAATGGTTTGTTTTACACTTTGTTGGGCCAAATAGTTTATCATTTTATCTTGTGGTAAAGATAAGCCAATATAGGCCCAGTAACGGGCCCCTTGTTCCCGTCGCAACCGTTCGATTACGCGCGCATTCAATGCCATTTCATTTACGCTCCATCCTTTGCGGTGTGCACGGTATAGGATTTTTGGATTTCTGCAATCCATCGAGTGGTAGGTAACTATTACCAGATCTTTTTTATTCGTGTGTTTTGCTATTGCGTTGGCAATTTCGATTTCATCCTTTGGAATGGTAAAATAGGTACTGAATGAATACAAAGCATTTAATCCAATAACTATGGATACCAGAGACCATTTTGAAATCGAATACATAGAATGGATTTTCGCAATTCCAAAAGCACAAAGAATCGACGCCGGTGCCAATAAAGGAATCTGATAATAATTATGTACTAGATTCAGATTGAAAAAAGTCAAAACAAAAATTATCACTCCCATCATCCAAAACAGTAAAATGCTATAAGATGCTTGATTCTTTTTTTGAAAGAGGCCAATGAAAAGGAAGGGAATACCGCCCATTCCAGCAACTTCTAAAAGCCCTCTTTGTAAAAGCACCCAATAAGAATATAAATCCAGCCTCTGGGCTATGGTCCCAAAATACCATCCTGTGCTCATAATCATATGTCGATAACCTAAAATATACTGAAGATCGGGAGACCGACTATTTATCAAATGGGCATGTCGTTGCCAAAAGTAAAAGAGGATCAAGCTCACAACAAACAAAAAAGTGTAGGGTATAAACCATTTTATTGCTTTTTCTGAATACAAAATAAAGCCTAATGGCAGCAGCCAATAAAATACATAAGGTGCTTTGATGAGCACAGCTGATAAAAAAAACAAGCTACTAAGAACAATATTTAATCCGTTTCTTTTTTTTATTCCTTTAATAAAATAATAAACCATGGCATGTGTCAGTGCTACCACGCTGAAATCAATATGTATTGCTCGAGAATAATAGATACTCAATGGTAACGTTAAATAACAAAGGGTAGCCAATTCAGCTATTTCAATGGTGAATAGACAGTTTAATATTTTATAAAAGTAGTATACAGAAATGCAAAAAATAATGATAAAAACGAACCGTGCGACATAAATGGAAGGACTGGTAAATTTATATACCCCTGCTACCAGTGCCTCGGGTAGTGGACATTCTAAAATTACTGTATCGCGATCGCCCATCCAGCATACGGTGGGATGAAATATATCTATGCGATTCTTATAAAAATCATCTATATAATTGGCAGTATCACATTGTCGCCAATCATGAGGTGCGTCAATTTCTTCTGTAAAGTGAAAAAATCGGAAAGAAAGCAAGAGTATCGCGACAATCAAAAAAGCCTTTTTTTTCATCTGTTCAATCATTCTGAGGCTACGATCCCATTGAATTTTGAAAGAATAAATTCCTTAAGATGTAAAACCGAATCCGATACAGTCTCTCTATCTGTGTTAAGAATTAAATCAGGGTTTTGAGGTATTTCGTACGGGTCGTTTATTCCGGATAATTTTATTCCGGAAGATCCATCAGGTGGATTCAGTGCTTGCTTATAGAGGCCTTTCGTATCTCTCATGACTAATGATTCAATAGACGCATGTATCCAAATGGTATAAACCGGAGCTGATTGGGTTTTAAGAAAAGCCCTGCTTTCTTCATAGGGATTTATGGTCGATACGATCACCATTTTTCCTTCTTTCCATTTTTCTAATGCCAATTTACCGATTCGTACGTTGTTTTCTATTCGATCAGCCCTACTAAACCCAAGATCCCGGGAAACAGTCTTTCGTAATTCATCACCATCCAGTATTTCAATGTCATAATCAGGTAAGGAAAGGTGCAGTTTCATTGCATTAGCCAAAGTGGTTTTTCCTGACCCGGATAATCCGGTAAGCTGTATTATAATCATATCAGCAATACTTTATATTTTTATACGAATCCAGGGGAACGGAGTCCATTGATACGTAATGTATTTTTCAATTATATATTGCCAGTTTGCTGGATCATACATCACACTGTGTTTGTAATTTGAAAGCACATTCATGGGATGATGATGATAGTGTTTTAATTGATTTGTAAATCCAATTGAATCAAAATATAATTTACTTCTTGTCGAGGCCATTTCTGCCTGTTTGATATTGGGATACATAGGACTGTCTAATATATGAATTTCACCGTTAGGGCTCAACAAACTTAATAATTTAGTAATTAGAAGTTGAGGAACTGGAAAGTACTGTAGGCTGGAATTTAGAATTATTATATCAAAACAACCTGTGGGCCAAACCGGTTCAAATATATCTCCGTACACAAATAAAGTTCTTTCATTGGAGAATAGTCTTGCGGCCTGTACCAATTCATTATTATTAATATCTACACCTACTGTATTGATTTTTTTTCGTTTCGAAATCAAATTCGTAAACCAACCATTTCCACAGCCCAACTCGAGGATATTTTCTGCCTTTGTCCTTTCAAGATATTTTAGTATTCTCTCAGCGCTGATTTTTCTATATTTCCACTCCGAAGCATGTATAGCGGATGCCTTAATATCCGGAAGGGTCAGGACTATTTCGTCCGGGTACATCCACCCTTCTGAGCTGCGAAGTTTGATGTATTCTTTTTCGAAATCTGAAGAAATGGTTTTAGATAAATATACGACATCATGTGTTGATTTACGCATATTCCATAATACTGATATTCCTTCCATTATTTAAAGTAATTTTCTGGTAAGAATCATTCCAAATCTGGAAATGCCGATTTTAAGCCGCCAAATCATCGACATTACAAAAGAAGTATCGTTTTTTCCCTGCGATTGATGCCATTTTATTGAATTTACAATCCATCTTATAGCAAAATCATAATAAGTTTTGTGATAAGTCATGTTGAATTTAATTTCTTTATCAGTGGTACTGGCCCAATTCCCTTTAATATGATTATTCATGGTTTGTTGATACATCCTGGTGCCCTTTATAGGGTACACCGTAGTAATGGTGAAATGATCAGGGCTGGATACTCGTAAAAATTCACGCGTTTTGATGATATCAGCTTCCGTTTCTCCCGGATACCCCAACATGATAAACGTTCCTACTTTTAGCCCTTTGTGTTTGGCCAATACAATCATTTCAGTCGATTTGTCTACAAGCACACGACGATTCATATTATCCAATATTTGTTGAGAGCCGCTTTCGATACCTATCCATACCGTCTTACATCCTGAGTTTTTTAATAGGTCAATGATATTTTCATCAAGGCGGTCTGCCCTGGTAATGCATTCATATTGTATACCTATTTTTCCTTTTTGCACTAATTCTTCAAACTCTCTCATCCAGTTGAAATTTATAGTAAATACATCGTCGACAAACCAGAATTGATCAGGTGCATAATTCTTTTGCATTTCGATGATTTCTGCCAGTACATTGGCGGGTGAACGCCTTCTGTAAGATTGACCAAATACGGAAGTACTGCACCAGTTGCAACTGTAGGGACAACCACGTTGCGTAGAAATTGACAAACTGGAATACCCGTGATGAGTTTTGAATGTTTTTAAATAGGGCAGAAGGTCTACTTTTTTTCTATTGGGAAA
>CAYNIG010000202.1:0-9215 GCA_964396995.1 uncultured Saprospiraceae bacterium
GCTCCATTTTGACCTACTATACCATATACGTTGCCGGCATGCAATTCTAAACTAATGTCTTTCAATACCTGATGGCTATCAAAAAATTTCGATATGTTTTGTAATCTGATCATATCAATACTTTTTTAAGGCTGGTCACAGATTGATTATAAAAAAAAGGAATCAATACCAGCAATAGCGGAGGAAAGAGCAGACTTATACCCAGCAAAATACCGTTAGGTACATTCATTTCTCTCGGATAGGCGGTATATTTACTCAATACGGTTGCAACCAAAAACAATTCGCCGGTTATAAGAATTAAAATAACCTGGAATAAATTTGAGAATTCGAATATGCAAAGTAAAAGTAAAATTGGAATAGTTAATATCAGCGCATTTAAAATGGCGATTTTGATTTTAAGCAATAAAAATGTCCTTGGATTTTCAGAATATATCCATACGTACTCAGGCCTTTCTAAAAAAGAATAATAGGTTACGGAAATGAAGAATACCAGTCCAAGTGAAAATGCAGCTAAATTAAAATTGCCGACTTTCAATCCGATTAGAGTAATACCATAAGATAAAAGGATCACAGGAGCAGTTTTTCTAAATCCCACCGGAAACTCAAATGGTGATTTTGAAAAAGGAGTACGGATTGATTTACTTAAGGAAAAACCAGAATTTATTCTCGACATTAACGCTCCCACCACGGTAATCACTCCGAAATATATCCATTCTGATTTTAATATTAAAAAAAACACAAACGGGAATAGCAAAATTAAATTCTCGGCTAACCTGATAAAATAAAAGTCATTTTTTGAAATGAAAGATTGCATGAATTCATTCCTTTTGGTTGTTCCTAATGCGGACAAAGCAGAAAACCCCAACAGGGTATAAACTTCAGCTGCCCATTCCATTTTTGCAAATAAATAAAAAGAAAAAGCCGTGAATGCTGCAATACCCAATGGGTAGGCAATAATTGGTGTAATCCCCCAGTCAATCAAATGTCTTTGAATAATTTTATGCTGAAGAGCAAAATAATACCTGATCATTCGTGGTGAATGAATTACTCTATTTACTTAGATTCATTGAAAGCATACTGCACGAGATTGGCTCCCATTTTGAGTGCCTTGATTCTATTTTCTTCGGGATCTTTGTGAACATCCTGATCTTCCCAGCCATCCCCCAGGTCACATTCAAAAGAGTAAAAACACACCAATCGGCCTTCCCAAAACAACCCAAAGCCCTGAGGTGGTTTTTTATCATGCTCATGTATTTTGGGTAATCCTGTTTTAAATTCGAATTTTTGATGATAAACTTCATGTTCAAATGGCAATTCAATAAAACTTAATTCCGGAAACACCTTTTTCATAGCTGGTCTTATGTAAGGGTCCATACCATAATTATCATCAATATGTAAAAAACCTCCGGCGATAAGGTAATTGCGCAAATTTTCAGCTTCAGCATCATTAAACACTACATTCCCATGACCCGTCATATGTATAAAAGGATAATTAAATAAGTCAGCGGAACCGGCTTCAATGGTTGCATAATCATCATCCAGATTGGTCTTTAATTCTTTATTGCAAAAAAAAGCAAGATTAGGCAGGGAAGTTGGGTTGGCATACCAATCCCCTCCCCCATTGTATTTTAATAAAGCTAGTTTTATTGTTGGAGGAGCACTAATAAAAGCATTATTTGTGACCCATATTATCCCAACCATAAGGAACAGATATCGTTGAATTTTCATTACCTGCAAAGATATCTGATTAATGGATTTACAAGTTGATAAAAAATCAGGATACCTTATTTAGGGGGTATAGCCACTCCCATTGTTCCTGTAAGTTTTAAGTTGCTTGATTCGCCTTTTGCCGTAAACATTGAGCAGTCCATTTTTATTTTCAATTTTCTGGTAGGCTGGCCTTTATCATTAAAATCATAAGGCATTTCATCTACTATTTCAAACACGGCGCCGGGATGTTGTTCTTTTATGGAAGAGGACCATACAACACCATCGGTGTCTATATAATGTAATTCTACCGTATTAAATTGAGCTATTTCCAATATTCGCCGGGATTCATATTCTATCTTAAATTCTGATTTCAACTTAATTCTGCCCTCAGGAGTTAATACTATGCAATCAGTGGCTTTATTTCCATTTACATCTATAACAGTGACACATTGGTTGGTTTGCTTTCCATCCCAATCAATATTCGAGTCTGTTGATTTATTACCATCCCAACTGTATTTAAAAGGTCCTTTACCATTTACAATTACTGCCAATTTCTGCATTTTATTTTCAGTCCTTGATACTAAATTGACCCTAAGACCAGGCAAAGAATCAAACGGAGTAAAGTCTACTATCTGGCAATTGGTAGCACTACCTCCATCGGGGTGGGATGTAGTCAGGCATATTTTACTGTCCAGGCCATTATTCACCAAAATAATATTTTCTTCCGTGGAGTGCTTTTTGTCATTTACTGTCCATGCATATTGGAGTTTGGCATTGGATGTATTGGAAAGGGTGGATTGATTGTCGGACTTTATTAAAATACTATCACGTTCAAATTTATAAAATGATCTTTTTCCTGTTCCTATTGCCTTTATGGGCCTGCTATTAAACTCATTTGCATGTTGCCGGATATTTAGCCTTAGGGCTGGTTTACAATTGAGATCGCACGATTGCGCTTTGAGATTACCTGTCAATTGCAATACCTGGAATTTGAGATTTTCAAATGAGGTCGAAAGCACAAAATTATCTTTTCCAGCCGCCAGACCGATCGATTTATTCCCTAGAGTACCCGTAATTTCAAATACGGGTTTTTCTTTACTATCCATATCAATTGGAATTTCTATTGTTTGACAGGTTGTCATCAAAAGTGAAAAAACACTGAAAACTATTCGTTTCATTTTCTATTTTACTTTAATATATAAGAGAATCTGAATCCTGTATTCCAATCAGCAACAGCATTTTGTACAATTCCCCCCTGCAAAGGTTTGTATGGAGATTTTAGCACCCGGTTTAATTGAATACCTAGTCCTACCCTTTCCATGATTCTGAATTCATATCCAAGAGAAGCAGTGACCGAGATTTTATTCATTACATCATTTTGCAACCACCCTTGATTAACGCTTGAAATCTGTGCGTCACTAAGTGTTTTTAGATTTGTGGGGTCGGTGAACTTTATTTGATCAAGCTTTCCTTTCGTAGCAAACAAAAACTCAGGGCGAGCATTTAATAAAACTCTGTGTCTTTTCCATTCCAATCCACCTGTAAGCTGTACAAATCCGTATTGAAGCCAATTGGGTTTAATACCATAATTATTCACTTGTGCACCAAAACCCTGATATTTATATTCAGTCAAAACCTGGGCATACCGTACTTTATTAAAATTAGATAAATAACCAGCCGAGAACCCATAAAATAAAATTCTATTTACCGATCTTTGGTAAAAAAATTCTAATCCTGCCTGTGAAATGGTACTACCGCTGTTACCGTTATTAACTTCCTGAGCCAGCGTAGTTCGAATCCCTTTTTCTGCCCATCTTCTTTTCTCCACTTTTATGGGTACTATTGGATCAAAAGTATTGGTATTTATTCTATTGTTTCTGTCTACTTCAGCTATATTGGTTTTGATTTGATCGAGAGTGTTTACATCCATTTTTAATTGCATTTTTTGAGACTCTGCTCTGTCCGGATCGATCTCAGTATAGGCAGATTTATCATTGACACCAGTTACAATATAAGGTGAACTATTCTGATCAATTACAGTATTAGCTGACCTTGCATACACTTTATAGCCTGAACTTTTAATAGTATTCTTTGGTTTAAAAGCGACCTTTTCGGTTACAAGACTATGGTTCGAAGTGATTACCTGTTTTTCGAATTTGGCCTCATTTTCAATAGAAGCAACAGCCCGTCCCGGATCATTTTCAGTAGAAGCAATTGGTCTGTCGGATGTACTCACTGTATCTGCGCTCCTGAATTGAATTTCGCCCGGTTCCGGAGTCAGAAACTCCGATGGTGGATTTTGATTTTGGATAGTAGTTGTGGGTTTGAAATAAACTAAAGATCCAAATGAAATAAAGCTTACGGCCGATACCATAAGCACCCAGAAAAGAAATCTTTTTTTCTTTTTCCGCTTCTCCTGCTCTTCGATCAAACGTTCAGCCTGAAGCCAATGTGCATAATCCAGTTTTATTTCGCGGGTCTGAAGATTTTCCTTATAAACCCTGTCGATCCAAGGCTCATTTTTCATAATTCAATGATTTTATTTTTGTAACAAAAAGTTGGTTTGAATTGGATTGCATTTGTATTATTTTTTCCTGCAATTGTTTTCTTGCTGTAAAAAGGTGCCACTTAGAAGCTGCCTCTGTGATTTCAAGCATTTCTCCTATTTCTTTGTGACTGAATCCTTCCATCACAAATAGGTTAAACACATTTCCGGTGAGGGGGTTAAGTTCGTGTATGCATTTGGTCAGAACTTCTACATTAAAATGAGACTCTGCTTCATTGTACTCAAGATAAATTCCATTTACCGCAACCTCTTTATCATAATCTACATTAGCCATTAACCGATCATTCCGTTTTGATTTTCTAAACTCATCAATTGTAGTATTGATTAGAATCCTCCTTATCCAACCCTTCATTGGTTGTCCTTGATCATAGCTATTAATATTATTTAGTATTTTTAAAAAAGCAGCATTTACGGTAGAAGCAGCCTGATCCTGCTCACGGCTGTACCTCAGTGAAATGCTCATCATATAAGGATAAAAAAGTTCATATAGACGAAACTGAGCACGCCTGTCACCCCGTTTGCAACCTAAAATGATCTCTTTGTCTACTTCCATATTTTTAATCTAAAAGTCCGGGCAGTTAATCTTGCCCGGACTTGATTGGCTTTAAACCATTACATCAATCTAAAAATTATCTTCCTATGACTACTTTGCTTGTTACCATTGTTCCTTGTTGATCTATTACCATCTGATATATACCCGGTGGCAAAAAAGAAACATCGAGGTCTCCCTGGGCTTTGCCTTGCTTCAAACTAATTTTCTCTTCATATATTTTTTTCCCATACATGTTTATTAGTGAAATATGAGCGTCAGTGCTTTTAATAGTGGTGTAAGTATAATAAATCTTATCCGGACTGGGGTTGGGATATACCTCCAAAACGATTTTGTTAGAAGATATATTCTCTTCCTTATTCTTTTTATTATCCGGGGAATTGATACCTGCACCGGAAACAGGATCTATTTCCACATCCACACACGATTTGGATGTGCATCCAGCTCCATCTTTCACCGTAATACAATAGTTTCCTGATTGTTTAACTAAAATTGTCGCATCTTTTAATCCATTAGACCATTCAAATGATATTGGCGATCTTCCTGAAAGTTTTGCAGTAAGACTCAGCTCTTTGTTGCTGATCGGTTTCACTACAATACTTACTCGACAGTCTGCATTAGGCGGCGGGGGGGACTCTTTTACCACGACTTTAGTACATACTATTTGTTTACAACCAATACCATCGCTCACCGTCACGCAATACTCACCTGATTTGGTTACCAAAATACTGGAAGTAGCCTCTCCCGTGGACCAATAAATTATTTTAGGAGTATGTGAAAATCGGAATGAAAGCTTTACTTTGCTTGAATCTCTCTGACTGGAGACTGTACCAGGGAGATATTCCTGGTTTAACACAAGCTTACAATCGGATTCTTCATTTTGTAATTGAACTTTCTTACAAATAAATGCTTTGCATTGTACATTATCGCTGATGCTTACACAATATTCTCCTGATTTTTTAACAACTAAAGTCTGAGTCTTTTCACCGGTATTCCATTCAATATATTTTAGGTTAAAATCTGCTCTTATAAACAGTTTTACCCCTGGAGTGGAATTTTCAGATCCAAGACTGTCAAGCAGGATTTCAGCTTTACAACCGGGATTATCCAAATCACGAACCCTGATACAAAACTCTGACTTACAACCTGTAATGCTAGTGATGACAACACAGTAAGTACCGGTGTCTTTTATTTCAATCGATTCCTTTTCAGAACCGGTAGACCATTTAAAAGACCTGGCCAAATCATTTTTAAGGTATGCATGAAGAGTATTTTTACTTCTTTCTATACCAGCCACACAAGGTTGAATAAAATTATCGACACAACCTTCTGCCACACAACCTGTAGTATCCACACTTCGCACACAGATTTTCATTTTATTTAAAGGGTTAAACCGGATAGAATCCCCTTGCTCACCTGTCGTCCAGGTATGGCTAAACGGCCCTCTTCCTTTGGCAAGCACATAAGCTACAGCCTGAGTATCAGAAATCTTTTTTGCAAAAACCAGGCTTATACAAGGCTTTATGTTACCAAAACAAGCTTCAGAGATACATCCAGTGGAATCAATACTTTTTACACAATACCTGGCTGTAATCAATGGATTGTACCTAAGGGTATCCCCTTCGGCTTCGTTAGACCATTTTGTTTTAAAGGGGCCTTTCCCTTTATGGCTAACTATTGCGAGAGCAGAACTATCATTGATGATTTTGGTATGTATTGCGGCACTGCATCTTTCGGCTTCCTTTTCGCAAAAAAGCAATTTTACTTCTATTATTTTACTATCTTTTGAAAATCTGTATTCAAAAGAATTCCGTTTACCTTCACAGTTTTCGAAAGAAAAAATAAGTATACCATTTTTTATAGAGTCTGGAATAAACAGCTGCCATTTAATATCTCCTGAGTCGTATGTGGCAAATTTGGATTCAATAATATATTTTTTTTGATCAGCAGGGGAATTAACCAGTATGATTTTATTTCCTACGCCGTTACCTTTACCATCGATCAGTCGGCCAATAATGGTGACACTATAATTTTCGGCAGTTGCTTGTAGGCTTAATACTGAAATAATAAATATTAAAAAATGTTTTAAGTTCATATTCTTTTGGATTTGTACTAGCCTTTACGTTTCCATAATTGGAAAGGTTAGCCCAATGATGGAAAAAAATCACAAATCTTAATTGTTTCAAAAGCAAGTGCTGGAATTTTATCCTTTCCCATAGCTAAAATTACTAATTTTACAGCTGTGAAAGTAAATGAAGACTCGATGGTCGAAAATCTGGAGCTGATACAGCAAAGCGCCCGTGATTTTGCTCAAACTTATATTAAACCGCATGTAATGGAATGGGATGAAAGCCAGACCTTTCCGCTCCAAACTATGCATGCTCTCGGTGAATTGGGTTTTCTCGGGGTTTTGGTACCTGAAAAATACCTTGGTGCCGGTCTTGGCTACCAGGAATACATTACCGTAATAGAAGAAATTGCCAAAGTAGACCCTTCAATAGGCCTTTCAGTAGCAGCACATAATTCCTTGTGTACCGGCCATATTTTACAATTTGGAAATGAAGACCAAAAGTCAAGATATTTACCACTTTTAGCCACAGGCAAGTGGATCGGAGCATGGGGACTAACGGAGGCTAATACCGGATCGGATGCAGGAAGAATGCAATGTGTGGCAAGACAAGAAGGTGATTATTTTATCATAAATGGTACCAAAAATTGGATTACGCATGGCCGGTCTGGTAATGTAGCTGTCGTAATTGCCCGCACGGGCGAACTTTTAGACAATAATGGAATGACTGCATTTATAATTGAAAGAGGAACTCCCGGATTTAGTGGTGGAAAAAAAGAAAATAAACTGGGAATGCGATGCAGTGAAACAGCAGAAATGATTTTTGATAACTGTAAAGTGCACAAAGATCAAATACTGGGAAATATAGGTGAAGGTTTTAAACAAGCTCTAAAAGTATTGGACGGCGGAAGAATATCCATTGCAGCCCTCAGCCTGGGAATTGCAAAAGGAGCATACGAAGCCAGTGTAGAATATTCCAAACAAAGACATCAGTTTGGACAACCCATCTCTAATTTCCAGGCCATCAGCGGTAAACTGGCCGATATGATTTGTAAAATCCAATCTGCTGAACTCATTACCCGAAAAGCTGCCCACCTCAAAGACAAAGGAGATAAAATGACCAAGGAGGCAGCCATGGCTAAATTTCTGGGATCGGAATATTGTGTAGAGATTGCAACTGACGCAGTTCAAATATTCGGTGGCTATGGATATACCAAAGATTTTCCGGTAGAAAAATTTTACCGTGACTCCAAATTATGCACTATAGGCGAGGGAACCAGTGAAATACAAAAGCTGGTGATTGCCCGAAATTTATAGATCAGCACCATTTCTGTTCAATTCCATAGATCGTACTACTTTTGAGCCAGTATGCGTATAATATTTTATGGAACCCCGGAATTTGCAGTAGAGTCTCTAAAGGCAATATTATCCACTCATCACCAACTAATTGCTGTGGTTACTGCGCCGGATGCACTGGGTGGAAGAGGAAGAAATCAAATAATAGTATCGGAGGTAAAAAAATTTGCACAATCACAAAATATTCAAATCTTACAACCCGAAAAATTAAGGGATCAATCCTTCATCAAAACACTTAAAGAACTGAATGCCGACATACAGGTGGTGGTGGCATTTAGAATGTTGCCGGAACAAGTATGGTCTATGCCACCTTTGGGCACTATTAATGTACACGGATCATGGTTACCAAAATACAGAGGGGCTGCTCCCATACATTGGGCTGTCATCAACGGTGAAGATGAAACTGGTGTCACTATTTTCAAACTAAAACATAAAATAGATACGGGCGACATCATACTCAGGGAAAGATTACCAATCGATATTAACGATACCACCGGTGATGTTTACCTCAAACTGAAGAAGCTGGGTGCTCAGACACTAATAAAAGCCCTGGATCTAATCGAGTCAGGTAAGGTATTATACCAATCCCAGAATGAAGCTGAATCCAGTACCGCGCCTAAATTATTTCATGAAAACGCCTGTATCGACATACAAAAGTCATCCGTTGAAATTCATAATTTTGTAAGAGGTCTTAACCCCTATCCTTCTGCATGGATGAAGTTGGATGGAATAAAATATTTCATACATCGGACCCACCTTTCTAATGCCGCCAATCATATGGAAAAGGTTGCTGTGGGTACCTTTTTTAAATTTAATCATGAATTATACCTTCGTACTAAAGATGGATCTTTACGCGTATTGGAAATTCAACCGGAAGGTAAACGAAAAATGACGGGATCAGAATTTGCAACCAGACTACTTTGATCTAGCCCTGATCGGATTGGGTTTGAAACAATTATTTTGTT
>CAYNIG010000203.1:0-4688 GCA_964396995.1 uncultured Saprospiraceae bacterium
ATACAATATGAAAAAAAATAAGGAATATTGTAAAAGTAAAACCACCACAATAAGGCCGATTTGTAAGCGCTTGTAGTATGGCCAACTTTTATTAGTTGTTTAATACCACCCAATCGGAACTATTTTATACATCTGCCATTTTTATTTTGTTCTCATCTTAATTTCAAAGCGAACTAGCTGTGATTTTATACGGGTAAGGATTTCTTAACTACAATGATACTTCCATCCAATTCTGTTTCATTCAGTTGATCAATAGCTGCCTGAGCTTCTTCATCTTTTGGCATATCTATAAATCCGTATCCTTTTGATTTTCCGGTACTATGATCTGTCATTACTTTAGCATATTCGACTTCACCGAAAGATTCAAACGCTTCCCGCAAGTCTTCGCTAGAGGTATTAAAGTTTAATTTTCCAATAAATATTTTCATATTTTTTAAGTTAATGCGTAATTTAATTTATTCATCTAATAAGATTATCTCCAACTGCCTTTAAAATAGGCCCTTAGATTTTTTAGTACTTTCATACTGTTATTTAACATTTTGGCGTTAGATATTTATATGAAACGAAACCTTTTTTTAACACTATTATTAAAAATTTGCTTCATCCAACTTTTGAGTGCCCAGTTTTACCCCCTGGTAAGCATACCCCCTGAATTGAAAAGTCCATCGGGTGAACACGGTCAGATTTTAGTATCCGGGATGATCCATGATATTTCAGTCTTGCACGGTAGGGCGGTTGGTGAACTAGACTGGATATGCACCTTGACAGTACCGGACTCAGTAAAAATTTCCATAGCTAATCAGTTTAAAAATACTACAGCTGAATATAATGAAGATATAAAAAAGCGAAAGAATTATATAGTTCCCCTTTTTCAGGGTTATTTAATCCCCAAAGAGTATAGCCTGGATGTTTCGAAACTTTCGATTTACTCAAAAATAATGGTCATAGATAGTCTTCAAAAAAAATTGCTCGGTACTAAATTTTATTCTTCAGATCTGACCAAAGCGTTTCGCCTCGAATTACCTACCTATGATCTATCCCAAAAAGCAATGAATAATCCGGGTAAGGAAATAAAATTTGGCAACTTATCTACATTGGTAAACAAAAAGGCCTTTACCTATCTGCAAGGGGCATTTGTAAATGATGCAGCGCGTGGCATCCGGATCGAAATTCATCCTTTGGACGGCCTTGCTTACGCGTTGGATGAAAATGGGCTTCCAATAAAAAACGCCTTTGATCCCAATTCCTGGCCAAAAGATAGTATTACCTGGATGATTGGGGGATTTACCAACAGTAAAGCTCATCGTATAAACAATGAAGCTTACCTGACTAAGGAAAGAACAACCACCTGGCTATTGGATCTCCCAATCCATGCCGGAGAAAACCCATATTATGACAGTAAAGATTCACTCAGCACCAAGTTTAATTTTGAGTATAGAATTAATAAAGTAGAATTGTTACACGGTATTACTCGTAAATCCTATACAGAAAGAGGACTCAGAATGATCACCGATGAAATCATTAGAAGTCCGGATACTAACAGATTACAGCTAAGGCTAAATGTGCGAATGGCTCCGCCGGATATATATGGAGGGAATGTACTGTATGAAATAGTTGTAATAGTAAAAAAGCCTGACAATGAGACCCACTAAGCTATTTGGCAACTATTTAAATATTCATCAATTATCTTTTAATGGTATAGAAGATAAAATCATATGTTGAGGTACTATCCTGAGAATCCGGATGTGTTTGAGGGAATCGGAATACTCATATATAACCGTAATCATGCATTAGAAATGCTATGATTACCTCTCCTACGAGTCTGATACGACTATAGGAGTCATTAGACCTTCGGAGCTGACGAATATGATTTTCACAGTGAAAATAATTTTGTCAGGGTTTAACCCCGACTAATGAAAAATGCATTCAATAAGTGTTTCTAATGCAATGCATTTGTGGTGCATTTTTCATTGCGTCGGCTCCTACGAGTCTGATACGACTATAGGAGTCATCAGACCCTTGGGGCAATCCATTGCTAATGCATGGATTGGGTTTAATATAATGATTATCGACTTTTAAAAATCGCAAGCCTTTGGGTAGAAATTCATTGAGTGGCCCTCTTCCTGGCATTTACTTTATAGCAATTATTTTATCATTAAGTTTATCTATAAATTTTTCTGTTACTAATTAGCCGAAAGTCTCTATACCATATTGAAAAATATTTTCAATATCAGCATAAGCCAAATCGGTAATTATTAATTTATAGATCATGGTCGAATATGAGCCGTAATCGGCTTACCTAGTTTAGCATTTTCTTTTGCATTTTTAAAAGCTTCTTATTATATGGCCTCACTCTACCCGCCTTTACATCTTCTATCCCTTCGTGTACCAATTCCTGCAGTGTTTTCCTTTCTTCTTTGATCAGGGGTTGTTTCATTTTTTCACGCAAGGCATCGCGCAATACCTCGGATACAGATGTATAATACCCTTCCTTTACCAGTTTTTTAATGTGCTCTTCGTATGGTTTTCCCAGATTTACTCGTTGCATGATTATATCACATTTATATGCCAATTATAGGCAATTTATTGCATTTTATGTCCATACTCAAAAGAGGCAAGTATCATAGCTTTTATTTAAAATAGCGATGATGAATATCACTTGATTATAATTCCTTTTAAAAAGTACGATGTGGTAGACGAAACCAAACTAAATTTTACTACATTTAATTCCAACTATAAGTACTGTATGCCATTACGATACCATTATTTAAAATTAGTATCCCTCTTACTTATCGTCCTATATGGTTGTACCAAATCGAAAGATTCCAATTCACAAGACCAGCTCATTGCCGACGAATCCAATACCTCCGGGTGGCTTGCCTACGGCCGTACGCATTCTGAACAAAGATATAGCCCGCTGCACGATGTTGATACCAATACAGTGTCAACACTGGGAGTTGATTGGTATTTAGATTTGCCATCTGACAAGGCGTTGGTATCTACTCCTTTGGTAATAGATGGCATTTTATACTTCACGGGCACCATGAACAGAATTCGTGCTGTAGATGCTACCAATGGAAAACCAATATGGCAGTATGATCCGGAGGTAGCCAAACATATAGGCAAGCGAAGAAAACCGGGATGGACTCAAAGCAGAGGCATCACCTACTATAACAGTAAAATTTTTACTGCTACCTGGGATGGAAGATTGATAGCCGTGGATTACAAATCTGGTAAAGAAATATGGTCTGTGCTCACTATAGACTCTTCTCAACAAATGGGTATCACCGGAGCACCCAAAGCCTTTAATGGTAAAGTACTTATAGGAAATGGAGGTTCTGAAGCGACAGCGAATAGAGGGTATGTCACTGCATACGATACTGAGACAGGTAAACAAGCGTGGCGATTTTATATAGTGCCGGGTGATCCCGCTAAAGGATTTGAAAATGAGGCTATGGCTATGGCGGCTAAAACATGGACGGGTGAATGGTGGAAATACGGTGGCGGGGGTAATGCATGGCATGGCTTTACATACGATACCGAATTAAATACAATCTTCATCGGTACTGGAAATGGGGGGCCATGGAATCCAAAAATAAGATCAGAGCAAGGTGGAGATAACCTGTTTTTATCATCGATTGTAGCTCTTGATGCTACCACAGGAGTTTATAAATGGCACTACCAAACTACTCCGGGTGATGCCTGGGATTTCAATAGTAATATGGATATTATATTGACTACACTTAAAATAAAAGGGGTAGATACAAAAGTATTATTGCACGCTCCTAAAAACGGTTTCTTTTATGTGATCAATAGGGAGACAGGAAAATTTATATCTGCCAAACCATTTGTGGAAACTACCTGGGCCAGCAGTATAGATTCCATTACCGGTATACCCAATATAATTCCCAATGCCCGATATGATACCGGTAAAGTATATATCACTCCCAGCCCCCATGGAGCTCATTCCTGGCATGCGATGAGTTATAATCCCAATACAGGTTATGTTTATATCCCTACTATTCACGATGCCAGTTATTATGATGCCCGAAATGTAAAAATAGATGATTGGAAAAAAAATCCAAATAAAGGGGGCATAGGAGTAAGCCTATCGGATCCTGATTCAGCCCATTTACCAAGACCCTATAGTGGATCGTTGCAGGCATGGGATCCTGTAAATCAAAAACAAATTTGGTCTATACCTTATCCTGAACTTTGGAATGCCGGGACACTTACCACTGCAGGTAATTTGGTTTTTCAAGGTGTCGCTGATGGTATTTTGTATGCCTATCACGCTTCAAATGGAAAAAAACTCTGGCAATACAATGCTGGTCTCGGTATCAGCGCCCCGCCCATTACCTATAAAATAAATGGCAAACAATACATAGCTCTATTAGTAGGTTGGGGAGGTGCATTTGCCGGGGTAGGTAATAAAAATCTGGGCTGGGATTATAATACACATATGCGCAGGTTGCTGGTGTTTACATTGTATGGAAAAACGAATGTACCCTCTCAACCACCAAAATTTTATCCTAAAGCCATAGTAGATACTTCTTTTAAAATAGACTTGGCATTGGCCAAAAAAGGAAGAGATCTGTATTGGCGATGTTTTAATTGTCATGGTGCCAATGCAATTGCCAAAGGCATGGCTCCGGATCTCAGAGCATCCCCTATTCCATTAAATAAGT